>NZ_JAUSKL010000068.1 GCF_030646925.1 Candidatus Binatus sp.
CGATGCAGGTGCTCAAATACTGGGGATGCCGCGTGTTCGTGATGAGTCGCGGCGGGGCGCACCAGGGACTCGCGCGCGAACTCGGCGCCGAATGGATCGGCAAGGCGGACGAGCGGCCGCCCGCGCCGCTCGACGCGGCGATACTGTTCGCACCGGCGGGCGAGTTGGTATTGCCGGCGCTCGAGGCGCTCGATCGCGGCGGCATCCTCGCCGTCGCCGGCATCTACTTAAGTCCGGTACCGACGCTCGATTACGAAAAGCATCTATTCTATGAGAAGGAACTTCGCAGCGTGACGGCGAACACGCGCGCCGACGGCGAGGAGTTCCTGAAGATCGCCGGCGAGATACCGATCCGCTCGAGCACGATAGCCTTCGGGCTCGGCGAGGCGAACGTCGCACTCCAGATGCTCAAGCACGACCAGATCAAAGGCGCCGCCGTGCTACGAATCTCGTGAGATTCGCTGCGCGGAAAAATTGCGAGGCTCGATGCGATTGCGATCTGCTAGGTCAAATCGGCTTTGCGGCGCGAGAGCAGGATCGCCGTTCCCCAAGTCAGAACCAACGCGAGGATCGAATAAACAATCCCGAAAATCTGTTCGCCGCGCGTCGGCGGCGTCGGATACTTCATCGTGTACAGCGCGAGGTTGATCGTGACGTAGATCGCATAGATGTACGCGATAGTGATCGCGGAGCGGCGCATCTGCCAGATCGACGATGCGTAGATCAGGAGAAAGACGCCGAGCAGCGGCCCCAGGATTGCGTTCGGCGTATCGCTGAGACGGGTGCCGAAAAAAACCAGGCCGGTGGTCGGACCTTCGAGCCGAAGCGGTTTCAGGATGTCCTCGATTCCGAGCAACACCAGCAGCACCGCCATCGTCGTCAGAATCGCGCCGCGCTTGGAGTTCATGCAACGTACCCCCGTGGGCACTGAACATCACGAAGCCGCGCTTGCGTCAATCTCAATCGCGCCGACGTCTGGCCGCTATTCGTCCCAGCCGAAGCGGCGCGTGACCGCGATCGTGCCGTAGCCGTGGCTGTTGCCGTAGCCCGCTTGAAAATCGACGCTGGTCTTCCATTCCCTGAACACCACGCCGAAGTCGGGACCGAACTCCTTCTGCACGCCTGGTACCGAGCCGCCGGCCCAGATCTGTCCACCCGCGCCGACTAGCCACATCAGTTCGCGCGAGGACGCCACCACGACGCGCAGATCGACCATGCCGCTGCTAAGGCCGTTGTTGTAAAAGTGATCGCCACTGAACGAAAAGTTGATTGGATGGCGGCTGTGCAAGAAAATCCAGCTCGAAAAATCGCCTTCGATTCGCGCGCCACTGCTATCGCCGACGTCCCGGCCGCCGAGAATCGTAAGCGAGGTACCCTGGAACGGCATCACGTCGATCCCGCCCATAAATACTCCGAAGTTGCGTGGCCGAGTGTTCGGCGTCGCAGTCAGCGGATTGTCCCATCCGCCGCCCTGATAGATCTGATAGCCCGCGACGCGCCCGACTACTCCGATGTAAGGATTCAACGTCTGCTCGAGTTGAAAGCCTTCGTGGCTGGCGGCGTAAAGGCTCTCCGCGCCGATGCCGCTCGCGAAGATCGTCAGGCTCAGATGCTGCGGATTCGCCGCGGTGAAAAAGTCGGAGTACGGCCACGCGGCGGCGAGCGAGGCGCTCGCGAGAATCAACGCCAGCAGCACAATCGATGCGAACAGCCGCCTGATGGAAGGCATATGCACGGCCGTCAATCCTCGCGGCCCGTCAGTGATATCCCGGCGATCCCATCTCGCCCATGCCGAGCGGCGCGGGCGGGGTGGCCGGCGATTCGCACGCGACCGTCGTTTCGTAGCCCTCGTTCACCTGAACCGTCGCCGCTGGATCTGCAGTGTTGGCGACGTTGACCAGGCCTTTGAATACTTCGACCGTCGTGTAGCGCATGCAGCTTCGATCCTCGGGGCAAGGGCGATCGGCGATGTACGCGGTTTCGAATTCAGTTCCTCGCACCGCTGCGACCGCATTAGGAGTGCGGACCTCGAAGTTCGGAGCACCGCCGAGTCCCACGTTAACGATCGCGCGCAGATGATTCGCCCAAAGACCAATCGACGCAGCGACCGACTTGCTCGGGTCTATCGTGTATTGATCGATCGTGAAGGAGCCGGATTCCGACAATTCCAGTTTGCTGCCGTCGCGGAACTGCATGGTCAATTGCGCTTTCGCCGCCGTGCGCAGTTTATCGTGGATCTCGACCGGCATCGCCGCGACGACGTCCATCTCTTTTCCCGCGCGCTCGAGCTTCGCCGTCCCGGTGACCTTCGTCACCTCGCCGACCGCGCCTTGTGCGAAGGCCGGAATGGGCACCGACGCTATGATCGAGATGCTCGCAATCAGTAATGACCGAAGTAGCTGGCGCATAGGTTCATTCCAGCAAATATCCTTTGCAGGTTGCTCGACCTATTGCACGGATTTCGCCGAGCCGCGGGTTGTCGGCGAATTGCAGTTTTGCTGAACTCGCGGGGCGCGTTTCATTGGGGTTCGTTGACCGCCTCCAACGATGCTTGCTAGCCTTTGATTCGACTCAATCAACGTATATAAAGCCGCAGAGGCATCAAAATTAGATGGCTGAAATTACAAACGGGAATCAGTTGTCCAAGGGCGACGAGATTCTGCTCGGCGATACCGCGGTGCTGACCCGCCTCGACAAGGCGATCGGCTGGGCGCGCAAGTTCTCGATTTTTCCATATCCGTTCGCGACTGCGTGCTGTGCGATGGAGTACATGGCGCTCTCGATGACGCCGTACGATATCGATCGATTCGGCGCGCTGCTGCCGCGATTTACACCGCGCCAGGCCGACCTGCTGATGGTGATCGGCACGGTGACGGTGCGGCAGGGTCCGATTCTGCGCCGCGTTTACGATCAGATGGCCGAGCCCAAGTGGGTGATGGCGTTCGGCGCGTGCGCTTCGACCGGCGGCTTCTACGACAACTACGCGACGCTGCCGGGAATCGATCGAATCGTGCCGGTTGATGTGTACGTGCCGGGATGCCCGCCGCGGCCCGAGGGCGTGCTCGACGCGCTGATGGCGTTGCAGCGGAAAATTCAGGGGCAGAAGCAGAAACTGATGGCGCTCGACGAGAAGCATCAGACGGCCTGACCGATCACGCCGAACTACTGAGACATCATGGAACGGATTCTCACGCGCTGGATGGATATCCCTGAGCTACGCAAGCTGGACGTGTACCTCGCCAACGGCGGTTACAAGGCCGTGCGCAAGGCCCTGTTCGAGATGAAGCCCGAGGAGATCATCAACGAGGTTAAGAGCTCGAATTTGCGCGGACGCGGCGGCGCGGCGTTTCCGACCGGCGTGAAGTGGAGCTTTATCCCGAAAGAATCGAAGAAGCCGGTTTACCTGTGCTGCAACGCGGACGAGAGCGAGCCGGGCACGTTTGCGAATCGCTACGAGCTCGAGAACGATCCGCACGGGATGCTCGAGGGCGTGATAATCGCGTGCCGGGCGGTCGGGGCGCATACCGCATACGTATATTTGCGCGGCGAATTTTCGATTCAGAAAAAAATCCTCGACGGCGCGATCGCGGAAGCCTACGCGAAGAATCTGCTTGGCAAGAACATCATTCGTTCGGGCTTCGACCTCGAGGTGTACACTCATCGCGGAGCTGGCGCTTATATCTGCGGCGAAGAAACCGGGCTGCTCGAATCGCTCGAGGGCAAGCGCGCGTATCCGCGCAATCGTCCGCCGTTCCCGGCAATCCAGGGTGCGTTCGCGTCGCCGACCGTAGTTAACAATGTCGAGACGCTGTCGAACGTCCCGCATATCATCAATCGCGGCGCGGACTGGTACAAAGCGATCGGGCCGGAGAAAAGTCCGGGACCGAAGCTGTTCTGCCTCTCGGGACACGTGAACAAGCCGGGACTGTACGAACTGCCGATGGGCTTTCCGCTGAAGGATCTCATCTATGATGTCGGCGGCGGCATCCTCGACGGCAAGGCGCTGAAGGGCGTTATCCCCGGCGGTTCGTCGTTCCCGATCTTCACCGCCGAGGAAGCGGTCAAGGTCAACATGGATTTTGATTCGGTGCGCGCGGCCGGATCGCTGATGGGCACCGCGGGCGTGATGGTCATGCACGAGGATACCTGCATGGTCGATGCGCTCAAGACGATCGCACATTTCTATCATCATGAATCATGCGGGCAGTGCACGCCGTGCCGCGAAGGATGCGGCTGGATCGAGAAACTGCTCATCGATCTCGAAGCGGGCCGCGGCAAGATGGACGACCTGAAAATCCTGATCGACGTCGCGGTCAACATGGAAGGCAACACGATCTGCGTGCTGGCGGACAGTCTCTCGATGCCAGTAAAAAGCTTTGTGCCGAAGTATCGCGACGAATTCGAAGCTCACGTGAAACTCGGGCGATGCCCGTTCAAGACTGGCGAGCAGAAACCCGCAGAGGCCGCCTGAGCGCGCCGCCGAATCATCGGGAAAATTCATCCAGATGCCCAAGCTTACGATTGACGGTAAGGAAGTCGAAGCGGCCGACGGTCTGAATCTGATCCAGGCGGCCGAGCACGTTGGAATCGAGATACCGCACTACTGCTATCATCCGGCGCTGACGATCGTCGGCAACTGCCGGATGTGTTTGGTCGAGATCGAGAAAGCACCCAAGCTGCAGATTGCCTGCAACACCAAAGTCGCGGAAGGGATGGTCGTTCACACCCGCAGCGACAAGGCGAAGGCCGCGCAGCGAGCGGTGCTCGAGTTTTTGCTAATCAATCATCCGATCGATTGTCCGATCTGCGATCAGGCGGGCGAATGCAAGCTGCAAGACTACTACATGGATTACGACCAGGCGCCGTCGCGCTTCCCGCTCGCCGAAAAAAATCGCAAGGGCAAGGCGCTCGATATCGGCTCCGATGTGATGCTCGATCAGGAGCGATGCATCCTGTGCGCGCGCTGCACGCGATTTTTCGATGAAGTGACAAAGACGTCGGAGTTGGCGATTTTCGAGCGCGGCGATCACAATCGTATCGACATCAATCCGGGACAGCCGATCAATAACAAGTACGCGGGCAACGTGATCGATATTTGCCCAGTCGGCGCGCTTACCGAAAAAGATTTTCGGTTCCGCATGCGCGTCTGGTATCTGCATCGGACGGCGTCAGTGTGCGCCGGCTGCGAGCGCGGATGCTCGATCGATATTCATCAGCAGCGCGGACGAATCTACCGCTACAAGCCGCGCTTCAACCCGGGCGTGAACGATTACTGGATGTGCGATGAGGGCCGCCACAGTTTCCTCGGTTTGCAGCATGAGACGCGGTTAACTACGCCGCTGGTGCAGTCCAAGGACGAGTTGATCGCCGAGACGTGGGGCGAGGCGATTCGGCGCGCGGCGACGATTATCGGAAATTTCAAGCATCAGAACGGCGCGCGCTCGATCGGCCTGGTGATCGATGCGCATGCGACCAATGAAGAAGCGTTCGCGCTCAAGCAACTGATGAACACGGCGATCGGATCGGATCGAATCGCGGGACTTAGCTGGTCGCCGCCGGGCGCGAGCGGCGATGACGATTTGCTGATTCGCGCGAACAAGAATCCGAACACGCGCGGGCTCGCGGCGCTGGGTATCGCCGCAGATGGCCTTGATTCGATGGCGCTAGCGGTCGCGGCGGGCGAACTCAAGATGCTGATCGCGTTTCGCGCCGATATTGTGCGCGCGCTCGGCGAAGCCGAGTTTATCAAGCGCTTCGGCGCGCTCGATTATCTCTTGGTGCTCTCGACCGATGCGAATGAGACCTGCCAGATGGCGAACCAGGTCTGGCCGCTCGCGGCTTATCCGGAAATCGACGGCAGCTTCACCAATTTCAAGGGCCGCGTGCAGCGGATTCGCGAGGCGTTCCCCCCGCCGGGCGATGCGCTTTCGGGACTCGAGGCAATCACGCGATTGGGACACGCACTCGACGGCGCCGAGCGGCCAAAAACGGCGGAGGCGGTGTTCGCTGAGATGGCAAATCAGGTGCCGGCGTTCAAAGGACTCAATTTCGACGGCTTGGGACTGCACGGCCTCGACCTGTCGAAAGGATAGGTCGCGCCAAGTTCTGCCTTGATGCCGATCCGCCTGACGCCTCGTTTCGAGTCATTTCGAACGGAGTTGAGAAATCCCGGATCCGGGTTCCCTCGTCGCAAGGCTCCATCGGGATGACACGGAACCCATGCCCGACCTGCCCAATTTGTCATTCTGAGCCGAAGGCTGCGCAGGCGAAGAATCCCGGATCTGTTTTCTGGCTTTTGTTTATGCGCCGACTGCACCCTCACCCGCCTCATCGCTAACGCGCTTCGTTGACCTCTCCCGTAACAAAGCGGGCGAGGTAAGGAATTCAGGCGACCGCATCGGAACGGCGGCTCTGAACGTCCGTTCAGAGCCGATCGTAAATTCGCCGCGCGTTTCTATCGACCCCATCGACGCTCTAAGCTACAAGTGGATCGTCGAGCATAATGGGTGGATCGGTTTGCTAATGAGGTACCGAAGCCTGCAATGACATCTGAGGGGGCCAGCTTAGGTATTTAGGTAAAGATGGATCTTGAATTGACTGAGGCGCAACGCAGCGCGCGCGATACCGCGCGCCGCTTTGCGCGCGAAAAGCTCGGGCCGATCGGCGTCGAAGCCGACCGAACCCATCGCTTTCCGCAGGCCGCCGTCGACGAACTCGCGAAACTCGGGATGCTCGGAATTTTTCTGCCCGAGCAGTATGGCGGCGCCGGCCTCGATCACGTCAGCTATTCGCTGGTGCTCGAGGAGCTGGCCGTCGAATGCGCTTCGACCGCGGTGATCATGTCGGCGCATTGTTCGCTCGCGTCGTGGCCGATTCTCGGCCTCGGCTCCGAGCATCAGAAGAATCATTTTCTGCCGAAGATGGCAACGGGTGAATGGCTCGGATGCTTTGCGTTGACGGAGCCGCAGGCGGGCTCCGACGCCGCCGGCCAGAAGACCCGCGCTGTGCTCGATGGCGACTCGTACGTGATCAACGGCACCAAGAATTTCATTACCAACGCGCCGCAATCTAAGGTTGCGATCGTGTTTGCGATGACTCAGCCCGAGAAGGGGCATCACGGGATCAGTGCGTTCGCGGTCGAGACCGATACGCCGGGATGGGCGGTTACGCGGGTCGAAGACAAGATGGGAATCCATGGCGCGCATTCGGCGCAACTGAGTTTCTCCGATATGCGCGTGCCGCGCGAGAACTTGTTGATGGGCGAAGGGCAGGGCTTCAAGGTTGCAATGAAAACGCTCGACGGCGGACGGATTGGGATCGCGTCGCAGGCGCTGGGAATCGCGCGCGCGTCGCTCGAGGCGTCGCTGAAGTACGCGCAGGATCGCACCACCTTCGGCAAGCCGATCGCGCAATACCAGGCGATTCAGTGGAAGCTCGCCGACATGGCGGTCGAGATCGATGCGGCGCGCCTGCTGACTCATCGCGCGGCCACGCTGAAGGATCGCGGTCTCGCGTGCACCAAGGAATCCGCGATGGCAAAATTGTTCGCCGCGGAAACCGCGATGAAATCCGCGACTGAAGCCGTGCAAATCCACGGCGGCTATGGTTATACGAAAGAGTTCAAAGTCGAGCGCTATTTTCGCGACGCGAAGATCACTGAAATTTACGAAGGCACTTCCGAGATTCAACGCCTGGTGATCGCGGGCAGCGTGCTCGAGAACCGTTGAGGTCAAACGTGGACAAAAAAAATTGGCTCGACACCACCTATAAGAAAGCCGCCGAACGGCCGATCCGATTTTCGACCGTGTCGGACATGGAGTTGGAGCCGCTTTACACGCCCGCCGATGTTAGCGGCTCGTACGACGAAGCGCTGGGGAATCCCGGCGAGTATCCGTACACCCGCGGAGTTTACGGCTCGATGTATCGCGGGCGGCTCTGGACGATGCGCCAGTTCGCGGGCTTCGGGCTCGCCGAGGACACCAACGCGCGATTTCATTTTCTCCTGGGCCAGGGCCAGGACGGACTTTCGACCGCGTTCGATATGCCGACCCTGATGGGCTACGACGCGGACCACGAGCGCGCGCTCGGCGAGGTTGGACGCGAGGGCGTTTCGGTCTCGACCGTGTACGACATGGCGACGCTGTTCGATCGAATCCCGCTCGATCGCGTTACCACGTCGATGACGGTGAACTGCTCGGCGTCGGTGTTGCTCGCGATGTATCTGATCGTCGCGGAGCGCAATGGAATTCCGTGGGAGCGCGTGGGCGGAACGATCCAGAACGATATGCTGAAGGAGTATATCGCGCAGAAGGAGTGGATTTGCCCGCCGCGGCCGGCGCTCAGAATCGTCACCGACATGATCGAATTTTGCGCGCGCAAGGTTCCGCGCTGGCATGCCGTTTCGATCTCCGGCTATCACATCCGCGAGGCCGGCTCGACCGCCGTGCAGGAATTGGCGTTCACGATCGCCGATGGCATTTGTTACGTCGAGGATGCGGTGAAGCGCGGTCTCAACGTCGATGAATTTGCGCCGCGCCTGTCGTTCTTCTGGAACCTGCACAACGATTTTCTCGAAGAGATCGCCAAACTTCGCGCGGCGCGCCGGATGTGGGCGCGCATCATGAAGGAGCGCTTCGGCGCAAAGGATCCGAAGTCGATGCTGCTGCGGACGCACGCGCAGACCGCCGGCGCGTCGCTCACAGCGCAGCAACCTATTAACAACGTGGTGCGGGTGGGAATCCAGGCGCTGGCCGGAGTGCTCGGCGGCGTGCAATCGCTGCATACTAATTCGATGGACGAGACGCTCGCGCTACCGACCGAGCAGGCCGTCATGGTGGCGCTGCGCACGCAGCAAATCATCGCGGAAGAAACCGGCGTCACCAATACGATCGATCCATTCGGCGGCAGCTACGCGGTAGAAGCGCTGACGGATCGGATGGAACGCGAGGCGATGGAGTATATCCGGCGCATCGACGAGATGGGCGGGATGATCAAGGCGATCGAGACCGGCTATCCGCAGCGCGAAATCGCGGAAGCGGCGTTCCATTTCCAGCGCCAACTCGAGCAGGGAATCAAGACGGTCGTCGGCGTGAACAAATATTCGATCCCCGAGGAAATTCCGATCCCGACGCTCAAGATCGACGCCGCAATCGAAGAGAAGCAGATTCAGCGCGTGCGCAAGGTGAAGCGCGAACGCAATTCGGTCGCGGTCAGGGAAGCGCTCACGCGAATTGGCGAGGCGTGCCGCTCGGGCGAGAATCTGATGGAGCCGATTTGCGAAGCGGTGCGCCGCGACGCGACCGTTGGCGAAGTCAGCGATATTTTCCGCGCCGAGTTCGGCGTGTATACGGATCCAGGCTGGCTCTAATGGCAGAAAAGAGACTTCGCATACTGGTGGCGAAACCGGGACTTGACGGGCACGATCGCGGCGCGAAGATAATCGCGCGGGCGTTGCGCGACGGCGGCTTCGAGGTGATCTACACCGGCTTGCATCAGACGCCCGAGATGATCGCTCAGGCCGCGGTGCAGGAAGACGCCGACGCGGTCGGACTCAGCGTGCTGTCGGGCGCGCACATGACGCTTTTTCCCGAGGTGATGCGGCTGCTGAAGGAGCGCGGCGCCGCCGATGTAGCGGTGTTTGGCGGCGGGATCATTCCCGACGACGACGTTGTCAAATTGAAGGAGATGGGGGTGCGGCAGATTTTTACGCCGGGCGCATCGACCGAAGACATTATCAAGTGGGTGCGCGAAAACGTCGCGCCGCGGCAATAGGTCCGGCCGATGGATTTCGATCTCACCGAAGAGCAGCGCAGTATTCGCGAGACGCTGACGGATTTTGCCGAGCGCGAGATCAAGCCGCACTCGACCAAGTGGGACAAGGAAGAGACTTTTCCGCGGCATATTATCGAGCAGTTGGGGCAGCTCGGTTTCCTCGGCGTCGCCTTTCCTGAAAAATACGGCGGCGGCGGCGCGGATACGCTCTCGCAGGTGCTGGTGGTCGAGGGCCTGTCGCGCTACGACGCATCGATCGGGCTCACTTGCGCCGCGCACATGTCACTTTCGACCGGGCATATCGCGGCGCACGCCAGCGAAGAGCATCGCCAGCATTACGTGCCGCCGATGCTGAAAGCGGAAAAAATCGGCGCGTGGTGCCTGACTGAGCCGAGTTCCGGATCGGACGCGGCGGCGATGCGCACGCGGGCAACGCGCGTCGGCGACAACTATTCGATCACCGGGTCGAAGATGTTTATCACCAACGGCAGCGTCGGCGACGTGTATGTAGTAATGGCGATCACCGACGCCGCGAAGGGACGCGACGGCGTCTCGGCGTTTATCGTCGATCGCGGGACGGCAGGATTATCGAACGGCAAGCGGATCGAAAAACTCGGACTGCGTGCATCTGACACCGCAGAGGTGATTTTCGACAACGTCACGGTGCCGGCGCGCAACCTGGTCGGCGAGATCGGCCACGGCTACGGGCAAACGCTGAAGGTGCTCGAAGCCGGGCGAATCGGGATCGCAGGATTTGCGGCGGGAATTGCGCGCGGAGCATTCGAGGAAGCGCGCTCATATGCGCTGGAGCGCGGGCAGTTCGGTAAGAAGATCGCGGAGTTCCAGGCAATCCAGTGGATGTTCGCGGACATGGCGACGCGGATCGAGGCGTCGTGGGTGTTGATTTGCCGGGCCGCGGCGCTGAAAGATGCGGGCAAGCCGTTTGCGCGCGAGGCAGCGATGGCAAAACTTTTCGCCTCGGAAACCGCGATGTGGTCCACGATCAAGGCCGTGCAGATTCACGGCGGCTACGGCTACGTCACCGATTTTCCGGTCGAGCGCTACATGCGCGACGCCAAGCTCTCGGAAATCGGCGAGGGCACCAGCGAAGTGCAGCGCATGATAATCGCGAAGTCGCTGCTCCGCGAAGGATACCTGCCCGCGTAGTTACGTTTCGAGCAAGTCGTCGTAGCTATGCTTCCAGCAGATCTTGGCGGATGATCGCGAGTTCGTCGGCCTTCGAGCCGATTACATCGCGCATGAAAGGTTCGATTCCGCCGCTCTCATCGATGATTTGAAACACTGGATCGAGTTGCTCGGCCGCCAGCAGCGCCTTGGTGAAGACGACGTTGCTTTTGAGGAAGTCGGCGACAATTCGTTCGCGGCTCACTCCCAGCAGCGAGAGCAGCATCGCAGCGCCGACGCCGGTGCGGTCGCGGCCCGCGGAGCAATGGAAGAGCAGCGGATAGACATCGCGCTCGGCGAGCAGTTTGAAGAACCGGCGCCAGTCCTCGCGGAAATGCATCACGAGCGCGAGATGCACCTTGGCGGGATCGTCGGAAATCCGCACGTAGCCCTTGCTGCTGAACCATTCGTCGCCCATCGGGATGTGTTCCCATCGGACGCCGGCGCGCGACGCGGGCTCGGGTTCGCCAAGATGCTTCACCTCGACGCGGCTCTGCAGCGTGACGAGAGTGCGAAGATGAAGCTGGCGGATTGGGCTTGCTGCCGGGACCGCGCCAAGATGCGACGATCGATACACCTTGCCGCTGCGGACGCGGCGGCCGTCGCTGCCCGGATGCCCGCCGAGGTCGCGAAAGTTCCGCGCCGAATATTCGCGCAGCAGATCGAAGTCGATTACGACCCGCTCCTGCTTGAGCAGTTTGTCCGGAGTGTCTTTCTTGCGTGCCAATCGAGTTGATTGCTGACTCTTCAGCGCCCGCTCTCCTTATACAAGGTCTTGCGATCCGGCGAAAGTATGGCGCCTCTCGGCGACCTGTTGCTTCGCGTACCGCAGTCAATTAATAGACTAGAGTCTATTTATATGGCCGAGTCCAGTATGCACACCGCGCACGGTTCTCCATCGGTCCCGATCACGCGCCGCGAGCGCAAGAAGGGACGCACCCGGGCCGATATATACGCCGCCGCGATCACGCTGTTCTTAAAGAAGGGTTTCGACGCGGTTACGATTGACGATATTTGCCGCGCGGCGGACGTCGCGCGCGCCACCTTTTTTCTGCATTTTCCCGCCAAGGAAGCGCTGCTGTTCGAATACGGCGAGCGCGCGAACGAGGAACTCGCCGCGGCGATCCTCGACTATCGAGGCGGCGCGGTGGCAACGCTCAAGATGGCGCTCAAGCTGCTCGCGGAGCGCGCCGCGCGCCATCCCGAGGTGGTGAGGATGGTGGTGCGCGAGGTGATCGCGCGGCCGCGAGTGCTGACCGAGCACGAAGAGCGCACCGCCGATCTGGTGCATCTGCTGAGCGGTGTGATTCGGCGAGGACAAGCGACTGGCGAATTTCGCAAACGCATTCATCCGACGGTTGCGGCGCTGACGATCTGCGCCGCGTGGTTCGCGCTGATTTATACGTGGACGCGGCGCGACGGCAAAATCGATATCGAGGCGGCGGTGGCCGAAACCTTGGACATCGTGCTGAACGGACTCAACGACAGGAAGACGAAACGAAGCTGAAATAAAGGGCGGCTCAAGAAATGTCGAATCGAAATGCGATCGTGATCGGCGGAAGTATGGCGGGACTGTGCGCCGCGCGCGTGCTGAGCGAGTTTTACGACCAGGTGACGGTGCTCGATCGCGACGCGTATCCGGCGGGCGCGCACGAGCGTCCCGGCGTTCCGCAGAGCCGGCATGTGCATGCGCTGTTGATGCGCGGGCGGCTCGAACTGGATCGGCTGTTTCCCGGTTTCGAAAAGATGATGCTCGAGCACGGCGCGCTCGAAATAAACTTCGGGCTCGATTTCGCCGCGCTCCGGCCCGACGGATGGTCGGAGCGGCGCCCCAATAAAATCACCACGCTGTTCGCGAGCCGGGTTCTGATCGAGGAGACCGTGCGCGGATTGCTGCGCCGAATTTCGAATGTTGAATTGATCGAACGCGTCGAGGCGGTCGGATTTGAAACCGTGCGCACCGATGCTCTCCGCGTGACTGGAATCAAGGCGAATCCGCGCGACGGTGCGAGCGCATTCACATTGAGCGGCGACTTGATCGTCGATGCGAGCGGGCGCACCACCAAATGTCCGGCGTGGATTCAGGCGCTCGGACTGCCGATGCCCGAGGAGACCGTCGTCGATTCGCACACCGGATATGCGTCGCGCTGGTACAACACGTTTCCGGAACGCCGGCCGAGCGATTGGTGGTGGAAGGGCGTCTGGATCGATCCGGTGGCCGACGGGTTTCCGCTTGCGGGAGTGCTGTTTCCGGTCGAGGGCAACCGGATGATCGTGACGATGGCCGGCGTCGGCGGCAATTATCCGCCGAGCGGCGAGGATGAATTTACCGCGGCGCTGGCAAAGCTGCGATCACCGATCATCGCGGACGAAGTTGCAATCGCGGAGCCGCTCTCGAAAGTCTATTCGAATAGGCAGATGGCGAATCGATGGCGCCATTACGACAAGTGGAGCACGCGGCTCGACGGCTTTATCGCGCTCGGCGATTCGTCGTGCGCGTTCAATCCGGTGTACGGACAGGGCATGACGTCGGGCGCGCTGTCGGCGCTGCTGCTGCGCGATTGCCTGACGAAAGTTGGCGTCGCGAATCCGGAATTGCCGCGTGAGTTCTTCAAGGCGCAGGCGCGGTTCCAGGCTGAGCCGTGGGGACTCGCGACCGGAGCAGATTTCAGGATCGCCGGCACCGAGGGTCATCGCCCGCTTATCAGCAGACTGCTCGATCCAATCATGGGCCGGATGTTCGAAGTGCAGACCGACGATCCGGAAATCGGCGAGCGCCTCGGCGAAGTGATCAACATGATGCGCCCGCCCTCGGCGCTGTTCGAGATGGCGCTGCTCGCGCGGATCGCGAAAGCGTGGGGACGTCGTCTCGTTATGGGCAAGCCGCAGATTGCCGAATCGGCGCCGATGCCGCCGCTCAACGTGATGCCGCTCGGCGCGTAGAGCGCCTTGCTGATTCAGGTCGTTCTCTTTCGTCAGATCTTCACCTTCGACATGAAAGTGTCGATCGAATTGCCGAAGGATTTTTCATCGGGGTAGCGGCCGAGATCGAGGATGAAGTAAGTCGCGCCGGCCTCCTGTTCGGCAATCAGGCGGTCGCGCGCGATCGCGAGCTTCTCTCTGTCATCGAGTCTTAGTCCGCGCCGCACGATAATTTCCGGTTCCGGTTTGCCGGATTCGCGCGCGCGCCGTTTCAAATCCTCAACTGATGCTTTAAGTTTATCGGCGGGGAGCATCGGATGCCATCCGTCGCCGTATTTCAGGACGCGCCGCGTCGCCGCCGCGCCATTGCCGCCGATCCAGAGCGGCGGACGCTTCGGACGCGGCAAAAATGCGAACGATGGAAACTGGATCAGCGGGCCGTTGAATGCGCCGGGTACGTCGGCGGAAAAGAGATGCTGGAATACGTCGAGAGTCTCGTCGCTCACGGCGCCACGCTGATGGACGTCAGCGCCGAGCGCATCGAACTCGGGCTTCATCCAGCCGACGCCAACACCGAGGATCATGCGCTCGCCGGAAAGTTCCTGGATGGTCGCGATTTGTTTCGCAGTCACCACCGCAGTGCGATAGGGCAGGACCAGCACCGAGATGCCGATACGAATGCGGTCGGTGATTCCCGCGACGTAGGCGACCGTGGCGAGCGCGTCGAGATAACGGCCGCCGCTGCCTTCGGTCTGGTCGGGCGGAATGCATAAATGATCGGAAAAAAAGATGGCGTCGAAGCCGGCTTGCTCCGCGAGGCGGGCGCAGGCGCGAATCGTGGCGGGGCTCGATTGCGGGCCCATGTTGCGAATTGCGATTCCGTATTTCATCGGGGTTCTCCGAAAAGGGCGGCTTCGGTTGCGAGACTGGCAAGCGCCGGCGCATCGAGTCAAACTATTCGCGCATCCGGAGGCGAACAGAGTGGGGCGTCCATCGGCCAAGCAGCGCAAACCCTATGACAGCGACGCGATTCTCGACGTGGCGGTGCGCGTTTTTCGCGAACGCGGCTACGACGGCAGTTCGCTTGAGAACGTCGCGCGCGCGGCGGGCATCACGAAGGCGAGCATCTACTATCACGTGCGCAGCAAGGAGGAATTGCTGGCGCGCGGAGTGGGGCGGGCGCTCGACGCGCTGTTCGCGGTGCTCGACGAGCCGCCGGCGAAAAGTGGCCGCGCCGCGGAGCGCCTGAAATACATCGTGCGGCGCACGATCGAAATCACAGTCGAGCAACTGGCGGAAGTCGCGCTGCTGCTGCGCGTGCGCGGCAATACCCGGGTCGAGCGGCGAGTGCTGGAACGGCGGCGGCAATTCGATCATCTGGTCGCCGAGATGACGGCGAAGGCGCAGCGCGAGGGGGACTTGCGCGGGGATATCGATCCGCGGCTCGCGACGCGCCTGCTGTTCGGGATGCTCAATTCAATCACGGAATGGTACCGGCCGGACGGCGCGCTGGGGGCGGCGGGAATCGCGGAGGCGGTGTTCCGGATCGCGTTCGAGGGTCTGGAATAAGCAAAGACCGGAGGCTTGGAGAGCGCGCTTGATAAATCAACCGAATAGTTGGTAGATTTAATGGAGTTCGACATTTAAGGAGATCGCGATGAGCGAACTTGAAATCCCGGCCGGCGGATTGATCGAGGCGCCGGCCGTTCCACAGCCAAATATTTTCCCGCTGGAGTGGCGCACCGAAACGCCCAAGCTCGCAGAGATTTACGAGCGCGCCAAGCGCGAAGGTTTCAACCCGTCGGACATCGAGTGGAGCGCGCTTTCGCCCGAAGCCTGGAGCGACGACGAGAAGGTCGCGATCATGTACTGGTGGGCGCTGCTGTCGAACTTCGATGCGTCGGGGCCGGCGGTGTTCGCGCGCGCGATGATCCACACGTTCGAGATGCACGAGGAAGATCCGGTCCGCAAATGCTTCTTTTCGATCACCCGCGACGAGACCAATCACGAAGAGGTCTGCGGGCGGGTCATTCAGCGGCTGGTGCCGAACGGCCCGCAGAATTTCACGGCGACCAGCGAACTGCAGCGCGTCGCGCTCAACAATATCGGCTGGCTCTATCATAACGGCGGCCGCTACTGGACCGGCTACAATCGCGCGATCGATCGCTACCCGCTGTCGGTCATTTTCACTTCATTCATGATGGGCGAAGTGGCCTCATCGACGCTGTTTCACGGGATGGCGCGCGCGACGACGCATCCGGTGTTCCGCGACATCTTCACCAAGATCGGCCGCGACGAGGCGCGTCATCTGCAGGTCTGCATCAACCTGCTCGAGAAGGAATGGCCGGGGCTGAGCGACGAGCATAAGACTTTCATCACCAAGCAGCTTCGCGCGGGATTCGTGTTTCTCTCGATGGTGCTGTGGGAGCCGCCGAACCAGTTCTGGGATCTGCCGGAATATTTTCTGCACAATCATCGGATCCTGCTGAGGATGGCGCGCGAAGCCGGGCTCGGAGTACTTACCTACGAGCAGCAGGCCGACAACTGGCGGCTCGCGATCGCGCGCGTGCGCAAGCTGGTCGAGCGCTGGGGAATCCAGTTTCCAGCGATTCCGGAACTCGATATCGAGGGCGTCGACGTCGGCGATATCAGCGCCGAGGACATCATCCCGGTGTTTTAGGGCCGGTGTTCCAGGAGATCGCTTTCGAGGAGTGAGCATCATGGGCGTGAAACTATCGATCGAAGGCGGGCTCGCGGAAATCGTGCTCGATCGCCCCGATAAGATGAACGCGCTGAATGATGCGATGATCGCGGAGCTGAACTCCTGCCTCGAGCGCGCCGAAGCGGCGGGCGTGCGCGCGATGTTGCTGCGCGGCGAGGGGCCGGCGTTTTCGGCCGGGCGCGACCTTGCCGATGCGGACGAAGGCAACGAGGACGCGGAAGCGATCATCGAGGCGCAGTTCAATCCGCTCGTGAAGCGTGTCGCGGGGTTCCCGGCGCCGACGTTCGCGAGCGTCCACGGCGCGTGCCTCGGTGCGGGGCTCGGACTCGCGCTCGCCTGCGACGTCGTTTATATCGCCGACGATGCGAAAATCGGCTCGCCGTTCGCGCGAATCGGCGCGGTGCTCGATTCTGGCGGCCATTCGTTCTTCGTGTCGCGCCTCGGAGCGCATCGCGCGCTCGAATTGATCTACATCGGCCGGCTGATCTCCGGAACTGAAGCGGCGTCGCTCGGACTGGTGAATCAAAGCATGCCCAGGGAAGCGGTGCTCGAGCACACGCGAAAGATCGCGGCGCAGGTGGCGCAAGGGCCGACCGCCGCTTTCATGCAATCGAAGCGGATCGTGCGGCGAATCGACGAGGAAGCGCTCGGCTTGCTCGCAGTGCTGAAGCTCGAAGCGCAAGCGCAAGGCGCCGCCGGACGTACCGCCGACTACAAGGAAGGGTTCGGCGCATTCAAGGCCAAGCGCACCCCGAAATTCCAAGGCAAGTAGTCAGTTCGCGGCGGCTTTGCATCGAACGGGGCTGTGGGATTGCTGCCACTCGAAGAGCCAGATTGAGGCGAGCAGAGATGCGGCGCGGGCGATCTCGCTGACGATCAGCGGCTTTTCGCGGCGGAGAAACGCGTCGTCGTATTGGCTGCGCGAGCCCGAATTGCGGGCGGCGCGATCGGCCTGGATGAACTCTTCGACGTGAGTATTGGCTTCGCGAATTTCCGCGATCGTCGGTGGCCAAACTGAATCGATCGAAATCAGTTTCGTCTCTCGGTTCGCCGCGGCGCCGAGTTCGTCGATACGATCATCAACCGCAAGCTCGACCCGCGCGTGCATTCCGCGGTCGCGGCGATAGCCATCGTAGAGAATCGTCGAATGGAGCGGTTGGCTCGCGTCGCCGACATAGTGCGCAAGGTAGCCGGCCGTTTGCAGGACCCGGGCGCAATCGCCGCGCGACCACGCGTCGCGTAGCACACTGGACAAGTCGTCGATGGTCCACGGCAGAGTGCCGGCATGCTTAATCGTCGCGGCGCCGAATTTTTTCTCCATCGCGTGCAGATCGGGCACGAGTGCGTCGAACGGATCGGAGCCGAAATACTCGATATTAATGTAGTGGCGAATCTGCTCGGCTTTGCCGTCGCGATGCTTCAAAATCGAGTCGGGCTCGACCGAAATCTGCCGCAAACGATCATCGTTAGCGAAGAAAAAATCCTTGAGCGGCGACGGCGGCAGATGCGCGATCGCGAGGTGCGTGATTTCGCGATGCGTCCGATTGTCCCACGCGAGCGCGGGCGGGGCATGACGAGCTAGAAGTGCGAGAATCGCGAGAGCAATCGCACCGGCGCGCTTCATTTTGTTTGCGATTGGGGACTCGGGTCAGGCTTTGGCGCGGCCGTCTGTCGATCGATGCGCCGGATGTGCCGGTCGGCGTTCCGGCTTGGCCGGATCGGAAACGACCGGCGCTTCGGCGATGCTCGGCGACTCGATACCGCGCGTCAGTCGGCTCGAACCTGCGAGGCGGACGACCGATTCGCGCATCAGGTCGGCGAGTTTGCGATAAGCGCCCGCGCCCTCGGTGCTGGCGACGAGTTCGCGCATCGCGGCAGAAGCAATGCGCTCGCCGATGCGCACCTCGACCGGATGCCGGCGCGGCAGCAGGCTCCCCTTGCCAAGGACCTCGTAGGTGCCGCGAATCAGGACCGGCAGCACGTCGCATCCGCTGCGCATCGCGAGAAACCCGGCGCCGCTCTTGAACGGCTGTACTTCGCCGCCGACCGAGCGAGTGCCCTCGGGGAACATCAGGACGCTGCGGCCGCCGGCGAGTTCGGCGAGCGCGTCCTCGAGCGATTCGAGTTGCGCGCGTTCGCGATCGAACGGCATCAGCGAAGTGAAATTGCTCGCGAGAAATCGCCGCGCGGGCGTGTTGAAGAAATAATCCTTGGCGGCGAGCACGCGCAGATCGTCGCCGATCCGTCCGAGCGCGTAGCCGACCAGGCCGAAGTCGAGATGGCTCGCGTGATTGGCGACTACAATGAAATTGCTATTGGCGGGGATGTTACCGCGGCCGAGAATCTTTGGCTTGAGCCATCCTTCGAACAGCGCTCGTTGTGCGGAGCGCAAGGCGGAGCGGCCGAACGTGCGAACCGGCGCCGGCAACTGGATCGTGTACGGTTCGGCGAATCGCGCGTAGGAGGGCAAGCGGGGACGTGTGTTGGCGCCCGGCTCCGACGCGAGGCGCTGCAAGTCGGCGACCGTGCGAAGGTCGGCGATTTCTTCGGGGCTGATATCGCGGCCGGCGTGCTCGCCGATAATTTCGCCGATCTCCGCCATCGCCAGCGAATCGAGGCCGAGGTCCTCGATCAGGCGTGTGTTAAGAGTAATGCTAATCGGCTCGGTGGTGACGCTCGCCAGCGCGTCGGCGAGCCATCGCTCGACTTCGGAATCGGAGACCTTTGCTTCTTCGAGGCGCGAGTCGAGCATCCGGCGCAGAATCGACACCACTTCGGGGCGTTTGATTTTGCGCGTGCGAGTGCGCGGCAATTCCGCGTCGATGAAGCGCACGATCCGGATGCGCTTGTGGGGGCTGAGTTCCTTGCCGACTTTTTCGAAGTCGCCGAGCAATCGATCCTCGACGGCGCGGCGGCTCTCGCCGCGAGAGTAGGCGGGCACGACCAGCGCGGCGACCTGCTCGCCGCGGGCGACCGTGAGCCCGACGACGGCCATCTCCTTCACATAGTGCGAACGGCCGTACGCCTCTTCGACTTCTTCGATATAGACGTTGTTGCCGCCGGAATCGACGATAACTTCCTTGGCGCGCCCGACGATGTAGAGGCGGCCATCTTCGTCGAAGCGGCCAAGATCGCCCGTATGCAGCCATCCATCTTTCAGAACTTCGGCGGTGGCGGCGTCGTTGCGATAGTAACCGGCCATCAGGTTAGAGCCGCGCGCGACGATTTCGCCGATCGCTTCGCCTTCGGGCTCGAGCCTGATCTCGACGCCGTTCAGCGGCTTGCCGACGGAGCCAACTTTGAGCGGCTCGTCGGGCCGGCCGACCGAGAGCACCGGCGCCGCTTCGGTCATGCCATAGCCTTCGAGCAGCGGGATTCCGATGTCGTTGAAAAAATCGGCGACGCGGCGGGGCAGGGCGGAGCCGCCGCTGACGGCGAGCTTCAAGCGGCCGCCGAGCGCCGCGTGCACCTGGCGAAAAACGATCGAGCCGAAGTTGAGGCCGTAGTCGGAATCGAAGCGGCGATTAAGATCGCGCAATCGATCGAAGGCGGCGTGAAAGAATGGCCCGCGCGCTTCGACGTCGTCCACGATGCGCCGATGAATCGCCTCCCACACGGCCGGCACGCCGACCAGCGCGGTGGGACGAATGTCGGCGAGAGTGCGCGACAGCGTCTTGGCGTCGACCTCGAGCGGATACGCGACGGTGGCGCCGCTGGCGAGCGGCAGCAGCAGCCCGCAGGTGAATTCAAACGTATGGTGCAGCGGCAGCAGCGACAGGACGACGTCGTCGGCGCCGAGGACGAACACGCGCGAGAGCATCGCGATCTCCGCGCCGAAATTTCCGTGCGTCAGCATCACGCCTTTGGGCGCGCCGGTGCTGCCGGAAGTAAACACGATCGACGCGAGCGCTTTTCGTTCAGGAGGCGCGGGACGCGCCTGCGTATCACCGCGCAGAATGAATGGGCGGCCCAGTTCGGCGAGATCGAGCTCGGTAATTTTCGGGACGGTATCTTTGATCGCGCTGCCCAGTCTGCGATGCACCGCGGCGGAGCGCAGGGCGGCAGACGGTTCAGCGATTTTGCAGATCGGCGCGAGTTCCTCGGCCGACATCAGATGATCGAGCGGAACGGCGATCGCGCCGGCGCATAGAATCGCAAAGTATCCGAGCACCCAGTCAGGCGAGTTCTCCGCAATCAACAGGACGCGATCGCCCGGCTTGATGCCGCGCGTCGCGAGCAGCATCGCAGCGCGCCGCGCCTTGTCGCGCAGTTCGCGATACGTGATTTGCGACTGCTCGCCCGACGGCCGCCGCGCGATCATCGCGACTTGCGCGCCGTATCGATCCGCCGCGCGATCGAGCAGGTCCACCAGGTTGCGATAACGTGGCAGCGACTTGTATCGCCCACGCGTGTGGATTTCGAGCTGTGGATAAATGTGACGGCGCAACCCGGGCATATGAATGTTGAGCCAGTAGTCGTGCCAATCGATCAGGTCGGGGCGATATGGATGATGCTCGACGTCGGCGGGGCGCATCGAGGCGTACAGATCGCGGGTATTTTTTCCGTGAAAAGTATAGACCAGTTTCTGGATATAGGGCTGATAGATATCGACCATGTCGCGGGCGAGATCCATCGTGTCCTTCATTTTGACGATCGCGCCGTGGAGTTTCTTGACCGGCTGATTTTCCTCGCCGAGAACGCTGCGCGCGAATTCTGCGCCCTGCGTGAGGATTCGCGGCATCGTGTCGCTCGCGAGATCGTAGGAGCGCTGCGAGACGACGACGGCCTCGAGATGCGGGGCCAGCCAGCCCATCACGCCGCCATCCTTGCGGAGCTGTTTGCGGCTCGCGAGGCCGGTCAATTCGACCAGTTGGCGCATCGAGAGCGGATTTCGATCCGAAGTGCAGAGCTGATAGATCGGCTTCTGCCTGCCCGCGATCAGTACGGCGAGAATCGGAATCATCGCGTGCGCGACGTAATCGACAGGAATCACGTCGAGCACCAGGTCGGCCGTCGCGGGATAGAAGCGGTAGCCGCGACCTGCCAGGTAGGTGAGCGGCGCGCTGGTATTGACGCCTTCGTTCCAGCCGGGAAATGGATCACGCATCGCGCTTTCGATCACGGCCGGCCGCACCACGGTGACTTTCATGGCGTCGCGCTCGGCGATCACCGACTGCTCGCCGAGACTCTTGGTGAAGCTGTAAGTGTTGGGCCATCCCCATTTTTGCGCGCGTTGTTTACCGATGTGCTTGAGGCGCAGGTCGACCCACGCCTTGCGCCGATTCTCGAGCGCGGCTTCGCGCGTGGTATCTATTTCGTCATCCTCGCCGAGAAATTCCGCGTGACGAAGCTGATCGCGCGATTCCGCTTCGACACGTTCGATCGCGGCGAGCGATTCGCGGATTTCGCGATCGAGCCGAAATGCCTTACGGCCGTTAGGGCACCAATTCTCGGGCAGGTCGTCCTCGTAGCGATGACCGTCCGCGGCGCCGGCCACGTAGCAGGTGGAGATGAGCATCATCGCCGCAGTGGTTTGGCGGCAGAATTCGATCACGTTGGCGACGCCGATCGTGTTGACCTCGAGCGCCTTCTCGAGCGACGCCTCGAAGTTGACGAGTCCCGCGCTGTGGACGACCGCGTCGAGCGAGCCCGGCTTGAATGGCTTCACGCCGTCGGCGAGCAGGCCGGGATTGGTGATGTCGCCGGCGACGACGGCCAGTCTTTCCTCGACGTAGCGATCGAATTTCGCGCCGAGAAATTCGCGCAGCGGACCCATCACCGGCGAATCGAGGATTTCATGGCGAAAGCGATTCAGGCTGCTGCGCGCGTCGCCGCGAATCAGCAGGTAAATTTTCTCGACCTCGGGATGCCATCGAAGCAGGAGCGCGATGAACACCTTGCCGAGAAAGCCGGTCGCGCCGGTCACCAGGATGCGACGGCCCTTGAGCATCTGCTCGAGCGGCGGCATCGACGCTCCGTTGCGTTTGCCGTTGCTACTCGACATCCGCGATCACCAGCGGCGGCAAATGCAGATACGTGATTGAGGCCGAGCGCCCGAGTTCCGAGGTCGCCATCGCGATTGCTTCGTCGAGCGTGTCGGCCGCGTCCCATCCCATCCGCGCCGCAATTGCCGGCTCCTCGCATCCCGCGGCGATCACGCGGCCAACGTGCTGCCGCGCCGGCTCGCCCCAATACCACATGTAGAACGGATGCACGCCGTGGTACGCATTGCCGTAGCGGTACATATGGATGTAGGTCGGGTTGTGCGCGAACTCCCGCTCGAATTGCGCTTCGAGTTCGGTGGCCTCGGTCGTCTCGGCGAGGCATCGATGAAAAAATTCGATGTAACTCGGATGATGCTCGGGATGAAATTCGTCGCGCAGCGGATGACAGATGATCATCGTGCCGCCTTCGCGCACCAGCGGCTTGTTCCGATACATGTTGAACAGGTAGCCGAGGCCGGTGCACTGCACGAGCACCGGGTTCATGATCGAATTGACGTTGTAAGGACAGATGTACGGCACGCCGACAATCAGGATGTCGGCCTGTCCTTTCACCGGCACGGCGTATTGCTGAAAAACTTTCGCGAGCGTCTTCTGATGCACCGCCCCGGTGTCGCCGGCCCACACGCCGATCATGCCGAACGGCGCGGCGTAGTTGTGCAGCGCGCGGCGGCGCAGATCGTTGGACATATTGCGCATCGTCCACTGAAATCCCTTGAGCCGCGTGTGATCCCAATCGTTGAAGGTGTCTTCGTTCTTCTGCAGGAAATCGAGCATCCCGCCGTACATCTGAGTGTTGACCGCGGTCTCGATCTGAAAGATGTTGAGCGACTTGTGAATCAGCTTGCCCATCCGATCGGACGATCGATGCAGCGCCGAGCGGGTCGGATCCATGTACGAATGCGAATCGCGCAGCGTCGCAGCGTTGTGGTGATGGCGCAGGCTCTGATACGGCGCGAGCCCGACGGCGACCGACTTGTGGCCGCCGTCCATCGGCACCAAGTTTACGTTGAGATAAATCACCAGATCGGATTCGGCGGCGCGCCGCGAGAGCCACACTTCCTCGTGATGCTCCGTCTCGCCCAGCATCGCGAGTTCGGCGCGATTTTCGGCGTCGAAATTGTAAAGCCGATCGGGCCAGTACTGCTTGAAGGCGCGCTCGCCCACCATGCGGCGGATTTCCGCCTCGGTCATGCGGCGATGCAGCGATGTCGCGATGATGAGGTGCACGTCATCGACGCCGTAATCGGCCAGCGTTTGCAGCACCTGGTTGAGCAGGCGCTCGCGGATGTCGGGACGGCGCATCTGCGGCAGCGGCAGGCTGATATCGTCGATCGCGATCGTGACGCGCATGTTCGGGTTGAGTTGCGCGAACAGCGGATCCTGATTTTCGGGATGGAGCAGGGCGTAGCGAATCGCCTGATCGGGATCGGCGAGCGGATCGAGCGGCGGCGGCGGATAGATCACGCGGGTGCCGACCGGCAATTTCTCGAACAGGAACTCCTCGCCATACGGAATCAGGCGCTTTTCGGAGCGTCGATTCAGCGTGACCACTAGGTCGCGGCGCGCGCCGATCTCATGCCGCAGTTCTGCGGGTTTGAGTTCCTTGAGCTTGCTTTCAGGTTGCGCCATCCGATTCCCTGGCCGGTTTGTCGAGTTCGTAACGATCGTAAAAGTCTCCATCGTTTTTCGACGACTGTTTCTTGAAGTGGATCACCGGCCATTGGCGGTTCATCGCGACCGCCTTGAGCTTGCGATCAGGATTAACCGCGACCGGATGCCCCAGCGCCGCGAGAAACGCCATGTCGTGATGGGAATCCGCGTAGCCCCAGCAATCCGCCAAATCGATCCCGCGTTGCGCTGCCCATTTTCCGCACCAGACCGCCTTCTCTTCGCCCGCCATGATCGGTTCCGAGAGTCGGCCGGTCGCGAGTCCGCGGCTGAAAACAAATTGATTCGCGGCGAACTGATCGATACCAAGATGCGCGGCGAGCGGCGCGACGATGAAATCGGGCGACCCGGTGACGAGCACCGGATCGATTCCGGCAGCGCGATTCGCTTCGATCATCTCGAGCGCGCGCGGATAAAGATGCGCGATCAGCACGCGCTCGCAATATTCCTCGCCGAGTGAAAACAGGCGATCGCGCGAGACACCCTTGAACGCCTCGAACAGCACGATATTGAGCAAGCGGCGATCGCGCCGCTCCGCGAGGTACATCCGCGGCAGGCGCGACGCGAAGGCGAACATGTAGGAGACGCGCCGGCCCCATTCGCCGATATTGGTGAAAGTGAACAGCGCCGCATGCACCAGGTTGAGATCCATCAAGGTGCCGTCGAGGTCATAGAAGGCGGCACGGCGACGCGGCGCGATTCCGCGGGCATTGCGCGGGCGGCTCAAGCGCTGATTGCGTTGATAAACTGACATGTCAGTCTAGTTGCGATCCAAAAAAGAAGGTTGCGGCGAAAGTGCCGAATCGCTAGCGCGAACCGCATCGAGCAACTCAGGCCGGGCGACCCCGCGCAGACCGAAATCGAGAATCTCTTCCACCAGCGCCGAGATATTCTTTTGGCGGCCGCGCGACAGCACCGCGATCGCCTCCTTGATACCGCCGAGGATGCAGTAGGCGACGACCTGGGTATCGGATTGGCGCACCAGGTTCATCTCGATCCCGAGATCGAGCGAGCGTTTAATCATCGCCGCGATGCGATCGTAAAAGTCCTGGATTTTTCCGTCGAGCTCGCGATCGAAACCAGTCGAATGATTCAGCAGGATATCCGCTAGTTCGCGTTCGGCGAGCACGTAACTCAAAACCCGGTTCAGATTCGCGCGCAATTGCTGCACCGGATCGGGCTCAGTCGGCCCGACGCGCAGGCGCTCGATTCGTCGTGTGAGCTCGGTTACCACTTGCTCGAGCAATTCCTCGAAGAGATCCTTCTTGTTCTGGAAGTAGAGATAGAACGTGCCGCGGGCGATACGCGCGCGAGCGATAATATCCGCGACGTTGGTCCGGTGATAGCCCTTGCGGGCAAAAATTCGTTTGGCGTGGCGCAACACCTGCGCGCGCCGAGCATGCCGTTCCATCCGGATGTCGTCCTCGGTAGCCCAACGGTAATAGCGGAGCGCGGCGAGTGTCAAATCTGCGGCCGCATATTTGTGCTAGTTAAATTGGAATTAGCGGCGAATTATGACAAAAACTTGTGGATAGTCGCGCATCATCCGGAGGTTTATCGATGGCTGATTCGGCATTTTGGGAAAAAGTTCATCAGACCGCGGCCAAGGCAACGTGGGCATACCTCGCAACCGCCGACGGCGATCAGCCGAAAGTCCGCGTCGTGCATCCGGCCTTCGAGGGCGAGCGCGCGTGGGTCGCGACCGGCCGCAATTCGCCGAAAGCCCGGCATATCGGCAAGAACGCGAAGGTCGAGTTGTTCTATCAAATCATGCCGCCCGAGATGATTCACCTGACGGTGACCGGCAAGGCGCAGTTCGTCGAAGATTTGAACGAGAAGAAGCGCATCTGGGACGGCAAGATCTTCGACTACGATCTCGCGCAGTTCTGGCCCGACGGCGCGGCTTCGAAAGACTTCGGCCTGATGCTGATCACGCCGGCGCGAATCGAGCTGACGTCGCTGCCGGATTTGAGCGTCGGCAAAAAGCCGGAAGTGTGGCGCCCCGCGAAGTAGCGCACACAGCGGAGCAGGAGAAGATCAAATCTCCGAAACCCCTCACGGGTGGAGTTTACCCTGAGCCTCGAAGGGGCCGCTTCCTGGGGTGACGCGAAGCCAACTTCGGGCCGCAGGGCCGAATCGCACTAGCAGGTTGCGGAAAAAGTGTTTTTAACCCCTGACAACATTGATCCAAGACGCACTCTCGCAATCGTAGTAATGCTTACTCTTCGCCGAAATCGTCTTTCGCCGGGTTTTTCCGCAACCTGCTAGGATTAAAGATGCGCGCTTCGCGCTGTTAGTAAAGGGGGAAAATTAGAAATGTGCGGCAGCTATCGCCGCGGTCGCTCCGTGTCATCCCGAGCGAGCCTTGCGACGAGGGAACCCGGATCCGGGATTTCGCGCTGCGCTCGAAATGACACGGGGAAAAACGCCTCGCGTTTCCGCACCTTTTTCTAACAGCGCGTAGCGCGCATCCGCTTGCCCCAGGAAGCTCGAAACCCGTGAGGGGTTTCGAAAGATCGGATCCTTCTTTGCTCCTTGAGGCGATGGCGCTGGTGCTAGCCGCGCACTTTTTCGCGGGCGAAGATTGCGCGCTCCTCGGCGGTCATCTTCTCACGGATGCGCGAGCCTTTGCCGATATGGCGATACAATCCGCCTTCGGAAAAATACTCTTCGTACGGCTGGGCGGGGATTGGTTCGTCGGGCGGCGTGTCGGTGATCTTAACGCCGAGCACATCCTCGACGAGGTTCGAATCGTACATCCTGACCGCGTCGTAATCGGTGAGCAGCGCGCATACTTCGACGCAGATATAGCATCCGATACATTCCTGGAAGCGATCCTGCACCGGCTGAACGCCGCGTCCCGGCACCGATCCCGGCTGCATGTACTCGATACATTGGACGGGGCAAAACTCAGGGCATTTGCCGCATGGGAAGCAAAGGTTCACGTCCATGAATGCGACTTCGCGCGGACGCTTGCGCTTGCGGCTGATTTCGTCGGGAGTCTCGGGGACGCGATCTTCCTTGAGACGGCGCTTGATGATGTCGATGGCGCTCATGGATCGATGATCGCATTTTACACGGCTGCTCGCATCTCCCCGCGCGCTTCATCCGACGAATCGCGAGAAGACTAGACCCCTATTTAACCGCAAAAATTCGTCCGTCCGCGTTGCCGACGTAGAGAATTCCATCCGGCGACGCGGCGATCGCGGCGATCTTGCCGAAGCTGCCCGACGACCACACGAAATTGCCGTCGCCGCCGATCATCGCGCCGATATCTGCGCTATCGACGCCGAACACGCCGTCGGTTCCGACTGCTGACATCGGGCTTGAACCGGGCTTTGACGCAGTCTGCGTCCATTTGGTCCGGCCGTCGGACGATACGCCGTAAACTGCGTCTGAGCCGAAGAACACGACGCCCGATGGGCTCACGGCCGGACCCGCTATCACCGGACGGCGCGTGCTGACCTGCCACGTTGTTTTGCCGGTGCGCGAATCGATTGCGTAGATCGCGCCCGACGCTGAGCCCGCATAGATGACGTCGTCTGCGAAGGCGATCGCGCCGGAGAATCCGCCGGCTGGCGCAAACGTCCACGCGACCGCGCCATCAGCGGCCATCGACGTGATCGGGCCATTCAGCACGCCGGTCACGACGCCATCGGGAGTTGCGACTGCACTCGCGACTTTGCCGACATTCACTTTCCAATTGATTGAGCCGTCGATGCTGAATGACAGCATATCGCTGCCTGACGACGCGTAAATCGCCGAATCATTCGACGCGATTGGCCCGTCGCCGGGGCCGACCTCGGTATGCCACTTAGCGCGGCCATCGGTACCGATCGCGGCTAGTTCGAGCGGCGAGGATTTCGCCACAACGGTTCCGTCGGCGAGCACCACGACTCCGCTGCCGGAAGCTGCCCGATGCAGGATTTCCTTGCCGGCCGAATCGAGCCCGTGGAGCTTGCCGTCGCTCGCGATGAAATAGATCGATCCGTTGCGCCCGAGCGCGATTCCGCCGCTGATTGGCGCGCCGGCATTAAAGGTCCACTTGAGGATGCCGGCGTTTTGAATCGAAGCTGTCGCGCCGGCCGAATCGAGGGCGCGCTCACTGCTAGATGCGGGCGCGCAGGCGGGGCAGGTGGCCACATCGACATACACGCCGACGCCGACGAACTGGCTGATGATTCCCGACGAACTCGAGCTGATACAGGCGCATCCGGGGGCGGCCGTGGTGTATGTACCCCCGTTGCCTAGCGTCGGAGGCACCAACGCGCTCTGGTTGCTCGAGCCCCAGAGCGTGTTCGGGTCGAGCGTGATGTCGAGAATGCGAAAAACATTATTGTCCTTGAGATAGGTCCCCTGGGCGTTGAACTGGACCGCGCCTCCGGTCGGAACCGAGGTCGGCACGCTGGTGCTGGTGGCGGCAGGACGCGGCGTCATCGTCGGCGTCGGACCCTTCGGCGTGCTGGTCGGCGAGGGCGTGGGCGAAGTCGGCGGACCGTCGGCGACGTTGATCGATTGAAGCACGAAACCCGGAGGAGGCTTTGGCGGCAGCGTGCTGGTCGAGCTGCCACCGCAACTGAGCATCATCGCTGCTGCAAGGAACAGAAGAACCGGCGAAATCACTAGCCATCGGAGCCACCACGACATCGTGATGACGTTGCCGATGCCGATGCGCGCTGTCAAGGCAGGGAAGCGAAACCGCAGATTTAAGGATCGCGCAGATGAAGGGTGAAGACGGAGCGGAAATCGGTCGAGTGATCTACGCTATTCGGAATCCGTGAATTCAGCGTAATCGGCGGTTCCTTGCGAACCGGGCTTTCACCACGCAGGCTGAGTCTCGAAGCGCCGCCAAAAAAGATGGCGGGCAGATGAAGAGGGGGGGAACCCTTCATTGCCCGCCTGTTCGTAGCTACCGTCCGAGTACGCGTCGGACGGTTTAACCTGGTTGGTGGGAGGAGCATCCAACCAGCGGGTGCCAGAGCCGTTTGCACCCATTTATTTCGACGACGCAATTCGAGAATTATTCAACTCGAACTATTTCGTTGCGCCGCCAATCGATCGGAATAGAATCGAACGCGGAGGATCTCGAAAAACCCATGGAATATCGTCGAATCGGCGCGACTGGACTTAAGGTTTCTGAACTTTGTCTCGGATGCATGACGTTTGGCCGCGAAACTGACGAGGCTGTCGCGGGCAAAATTCTTGATCGATACCTCGATGCGGGCGGCAACTTTCTCGACACCGCGAATGTGTATGCAGCGGGCGCGTCCGAAGAAATTCTCGGCAACATCCTGGGCAAGCGCCGAAATTCCCTGGTACTCGCGACCAAGGTTCGCTTCAACGCCAACGTTTTCATGGGCAAGCCGGTGCCGCCGAATCAAATCGGGCTGTCGCGCGGGCATATCATGTCGGAAGTCGAAAACAGTCTCAGACGCATGAAGACGGATTACATCGATCTGTACCAGGTGCATTCGTGGGACTTCGAGACGCCGATCGACGAGACGATGCGCGCGCTCGACGATTTGGTGCGCCAAGGCAAAGTACGCTACCTCGGAGCGTCGAATTTCACCGCGTGGCAGTTGATGAAGAGCCTGTGGGTCAGCGACAAACACAACTACGCGCGGTTTGATTGCTTGCAGCCGCAGTACAGCCTGATTTCGCGGGATATCGAGCGCGAGATCATGCCGGCGTGCATCGCGGAGGGCGTCGGTGTGATTCCGTGGAGCCCGCTCGGCGGTGGATTTCTGACCGGCAAGTATCGCTCGGGGCAGCGGCCGCCGGAGGATGGCAGGCTAACCAAACAGGATCTTTGGGGACGCCTTGCGAATGAGCGCAACTACCAGACGCTCGAGGCAGTCGAACAGATTGCGAAGGAGCGCGGGCGGCCGATATCGCAAGTCGCGCTCGCGTGGGTGAATCAGCAGCGCGGCGTGAGTTCAGTCATCTATGGCGCCCGCACCGAGGAGCAGAACGAACAGAATCTGGGTGCGATCGGCTTCAAGCTGGAAGCGGCGGAGATCGAGGCGCTGAGCGCCGCGAGCGCTCCGGCGCCCGAGTATCCGACCGCGATGCAATCGCGATTGCCGGGCTATCCGCGGCCATAGGCTTTTTCACCGCCAAGGCACAAAGGCGCCAAGTCAGCAAATTGCTTTTGAAAAAATTCTCTCCGACTTAGTGTCTTTGTGGCTTGGTGGTTATCTCATCCGCTGATGCTGGCGAAAGCCTTCGCAATCCGCATCGGCGCATGCGGCCGCGCGGCAATCCTGCTTCAGCGAGTCCTCGCGCCGACCTTCAAGCGATACTTTATTTATATCAACCCTCGAACGACGGACCCATGAAGCCCTGCGGCGCGAAGATCTGCTGCGCGCCTGCGGGTTGCTGACTCGCAAAGCCGCTCCCGACGGTCATGCCGCCGTCCACGACCATCGCCTGTCCGGTGACGAATTCCGAATCGTCGCTCGCGAGGAAGAGCGCCATCGCCGCGATATCCTCGGGATGACCCGCGCGCGGGTAGGGCTGGCCCTTGGCCAGAAATTCCTCCATCGCCTCCTTCAGGCCGGGTTGATTGCGATGCAGGATCGGCGTGTTGATTCCGCCGGGGCAGATGCAATTGACGCGGATTTTGTCCTTCGCGAATTCGAGCGACGCCGAGCGGGTCAGATTCACCACTCCGGCCTTGGCCGCGCAATAGGCGTGAAGGTTCGCGAAGCCGCGCAGGCCCGCGACCGACGCGGTCGAGATAATCGATCCGCCGCCGACTTTGCGCATCTCGGGCACCGAGTGCTTGATGCCGAGGAATACTCCGCGCAGCAGCACCGCCTGGCTCCGATCCCAGTCCTCGACGGAAATCTTTTCCAGCGGTCCGACCGCGCCGCCGATACCCGCGTTGTTGTACATGATATCGACGCGGCCGAATTCCTTGACCGCGCGCGCGACCAGCGCCTTGATTTCCGCTTCCGCCGACACGTCAGTCTTCTGAAAGACCGCGTTGCCGGCGTTTTCCTTGCACTGGCGGACGGTCGCTTCGCCGCCTTCCTGGTTCAGGTCCGCGACGACGATTGACGCGCCTTCGCCGGCGAACCTGATCGAGGTCGCCCGTCCCATCCCGCTCGCCGCGCCGGTGATGATTGCAACTTTGCCGCTTAGTCTGCCCATTTCAGGATCCTCTCTCGTTGATGCTTGTTGTGCCGATCGTTCAGTTCGATGTTGTTCGACTACTGCTCAGTTGGCGCCCTAAATTTCAAATGAGGGGCCTGAAAAACCGCTATCGGGCAGTCCGCGAGTGCGAAAGCGCGTATTGCCGGTGTTTACGCCGCCATCGACCACCATCGCGGTGCCGGTGATCCACTCGGCTTCGTCCGACGCGAGGAAGAGCGCCATGTTGGCGATATCGTCGGGGCGGCCGGCGCGCGGAATCGGTTGCATCTTCGCCATCCGCGCCTCGGCATGTTCGAAAGCGCCCGGCACGCCGCGATGAATCAGCGGAGTATTGACGCCGCCGGGGCAGATGCAATTTACGCGGATGCGATCATGCCCGACTTCGATCGCGACCGACTCGGTGAGATTTACCACCGCCGCCTTGGCCGCTGCGTACGCAGCGAGATAGCCGACGCCGCGCAGCGCCGCGACTGACGCGGTCGAGATGATCGAGCCGCCGCCGGCTTTGCGCATCTCGGGAATCGAGTACTTCATGCCGAGAAAAACCGCGCGCAGCAGCGTGGCGATCGTTTTGTCCCAGTCCGCCGACTCGACTTTCTCGATCGGACCGACCGCGCCGGCAATGCCCGCGTTGTTGAACATGATGTCGAGCCGCCCGTATTCCTTCACCGCGCGAGCGACTGCGCTCTGGATATCCGCCTCGCTCGTCACGTCAACGCGCTGGAAGACTGCGCGCGCGCCCGCCGCGGCGCATTCCGCGACCGCGGTTTCGCCGCCCTGCGCGTTCAAATCGGCCAGCACGATCGACGCGCCTTCCTTGGCGAATCTAAGCGCCGTCGCGCGACCCATCCCGCTGGCCGCACCGGTGATCACCGCTACTTTTCCATCGATTTTGCCCATGACTCTTTTTCAGACCTCCTGCGTGCCCGCGAGGCGGGACGTTCCGGCTCGATTGCAGACTGTTTCAATAGCAATGATTCGGCAGTTTTGGGTAATGCTCGACTCGTCGAATCCACGGCGGGCCGAACGCGGCGATGCTATACTTTCGCAACGATGCCGGATGATGCGGAAAACAAAAGACCGGATGAGTTGGCGCCGGCGGAATCGAGTGGCGCGCCGATCAAACCGCTCGGACCGCAGTACAGCTCGCTGGTCGAGTATCCGAAGGAGTCGATCGTAGCGGATGCAGGGCAGGGCGTCGCCACGACTGCATCGAAGGATCGCGGCGACGACTCCGACGCGGACGTTGCGCCATCCTCAGATGAACAAGCCGATTCGGTAACTCGCAAGCTCGAAATCATCTCACCGGAAGCGGGCGTCTATCTGCTGCGCGATCGCGCCGGCAAAGTGCTCTACGTCGGCAAGGCGAAGTCGCTTCGACCGCGCGTGCGCTCGTATTTTCGCGAAGGCGGCGACGGTCGCTTCCAGGTGCGCTTCCTGATGCGCAAGGTGCGCGACTTCGACACGATCGTCACCGCCAACGAGAAAGAAGCGCTGATCCTCGAGAACAACCTGATCAAGCAATATCGGCCGCGCTACAACATCCGGCTGAAGGACGACAAATCCTACTTGAGCGCGAAGATCACCAATCACGCGTGGCCGCGAATCACGGTGACGCGCAAAATTGTGAAAGACGGCGGCCGCTACTTCGGGCCGTTCGGATCGGCGGACGGGCTCCGCGAAACGATCGACGTCATCCGCAAAGTATTTCCGCTACGCACCTGCACCGACACGGTGTTTCGAAATCGCTCGCGGCCGTGTCTCGAATACCAGATCAAGCGATGCCTCGGGCCGTGCTGCCTCGCCGTCGATCGCGACGAATACGGCGCCCATCTCCACGCCGCGCAGTTGCTGCTCGAGGGCAAGAATCTCGAACTGCTGCGCACGCTGCGCGATCAGATGAAGGAGCACGCCTCGCGGCTCGAGTTCGAGGAGGCGGCGCGACTGCGCGACCAGGTGCGCGCGATCGAAAAGACCGTCGAGCGGCAGACGGTGCTGCATCATTGGGGAATCGATCAGGACGTGTTCGGGATTTATCGCGAAGGCGGATTTATCGAGGCGATCGTGCTGATCGTGCGGAGCGGCAAGCTCACCAGTACGCAGGGCTGGAGCTTTCAGGATTTGGAATTTTCGATCGATGAGGTGCTGTCGGATTTGACGGTGCAATACTACTCGGGCGCGCGCACGATTCCCGACGAAGTGATCCTGCCGGTCGAACTCGAAGACGCGGGCGTGCGCGCGGAACTGCTGTCGGAGCGGCGCGGCAAGAAGTGCGAAGTATTCGTGCCGCAGCGCGGCGAAAAATTGCGGCTGCTCGAGATGGCGATGGAAAATGCGCGGCAGAGTTTCTTAAGCCGCCGCGACAACGAGAAGACGCGTGAGGCGATGCTCGAGGAACTGCGCATCAAGCTGCATCTGCGGAGCACGCCGAAGCGAATCGAATGCTACGACATCTCGAATCTGCAAGGCTCGATGGTGGTCGGGTCGCAGGTCACGTTCGACGAAGGCGAGCCGCAAAAAAATCTCTATCGCCGCTACCGCATCCGCAGTTTCGAGGGGCAGGACGACTTCGCGAGCATGTACGAAGTGCTGAAACGGCGTTTGGAGCGCGCGACGCGGGAGAACATTTTTCCCGATTTGTGGGTGATCGACGGCGGCAAGGGCCAGCTCAATGTCGCGCTCGAGGTGCTTGGTGAGTTCAACTTGCGCGAGCAGATCGATTGCGTATCGCTGGCCAAGCAGCACGTGCTCAACGACGGGCGCGAAATCGAAGTGACAAAATCCGAAGAGCGCGTATTTTTGCCGAATCGCAAGGACCCGATCGTGCTGCCGAAAAATTCGACCACGCTCTTTCTGCTGGTGCGGATTCGCGACGAGGCGCATCGCTTTGCGATCACCTACAATCGCGAACTGCGCCGGCGCGCGCGGCTCCGCTCGGTGCTCGACGATATCGAAGGAATTGGACCGACGCGGCGGCGCGCGATGCTGCGGCATTTCGGCAGTCTGCGGCGGATTCGCGCGGCGACGATCGAGGAAATCGCGGCGGTCAAGGGCATCAATCTGCCGCTTGCGGCGGAAATCAGGCGCCATCTCGATCAGATGACGGCGCTGCTCGACGACGTCGAGCAGGGTGAGCAATCGAGCGAGGAACTGGTGGCGGCAGTCGAGCCGGCTTCAGAATTTCCAACGCGCGGCGAGAGCATCCAATTGCATAAGAATCCTCTGTGATCTCCGGCCCGAAGATTCCTACGAATCCTGGGTAGTGACATGTCTATTCCAGATATGGGATAGTGTCCTGTGGGCGACCAGCCGAAACGGAAACCAGTACGTTTTGTCGGCAGTGCGAGGTCGGACCTTCGAGCGTTTCCGCGAGAAGTAAAACTTGTCTTTGCTAGTGCTCTGAGCGCAGCACAACTGGGCGGCAAGCATCGAGACTCGAAGGTGCTCAAAGGTTTCGGTGGCGCAAACGTACTTGAAATCGCGGACGACCACGACGGCGACACGTATCGCGGCGTTTATACGGTTCGCTTCGCAAGCATCATCTATGTGCTCCACGCATTTCAGAAGAAATCGAAGAGAGGGAGCGAAACTTCGAAGAGAGACATGGACCTAATCAGGCAAAGGCTCAAAAGCGCTGAACAGGATTACAAATCCGAACACAAGTAGGGACTGCTATTGTCATGAATCTTGTAATTAAAGGCAGCGGGAATGTCTTTCGCGATCTCGGACTACCTGACGCGGACATTCTACAAGCAAAGGCCGATCTGGTTTTCAAAATTGGAGCCCTGATCGAGAAACGGGGGCTCACTCAAAACCAGGCGGCGGAACTTCTTGGCATTACTCAGCCCAAGGTTTCCGCACTACTGCGCGGGCATCTTGATGGGTTCTCGATGGAGCGGATTGTGAAGTTCCTCGCCGCGCTGGATCAGAGAATCAGAATCAGCGTGAGACCGCGAACCAAAGCTGGCAGCGCAGTCGAGGTGGCTTGAGCATCATTTCGCAATTCAACAGCGCTGGCGCGGGGGAATGCGCGCGGGCATAGTCATGCAGTGAGCGGGGCCCATCTGATAGTCTAGCTGCGCAAAGGGGGTGCGTATTTATCGCCGCGACAGCACCTGCGCCACTGCACGTCGATTATGCTTCGGCACAGCCAGAAGCTGACGCCGAGCGCGACAGCTACGTTCGCGATGCGCTGACCGGATTCGAGCGGTACCCGCCGGTCTACGCGGTCGGGATCGCGATTCTGGCCGGTGACGCGCTCGGCAATCTGCACGTCGCGATGCCTCTATGGCCCGCGATCGTCCTCGCGCTGATCGCGCTGATGCTACTTTTCGCATCGCGGCCGATGATCGGCCTCGCGATCGCCTATCTCGCGATCTTCTTTTGCGCCGCCTCGAGCGTGACGCGCCTTTTCGATCCGCCGCGGCCGCCGCAAAGCATCCGCAATTTCGCCGACGGCTCTCATCTCACAATCGAGGGCCGGCTCTATCGCGAGCCGGAGCGCGAGACTTACGGCGTTCGCCTTTATGCAGCGGTGAATCGAGCTGGAGAGCGAATTGAGGCTTTGCGCGCATCGAGCGGAACGATTCGTATCGCGGTGCTCGGCGGCGGCAACTTCAATCTCGGCGACGAGATCCTGCTTACGGGCCGGATTCGGTTTCCGCGCAACGAAGGAAATCCCGGCGAGTTCGATTATGCCGGATTGATGGCGCGCGACGGTATCGACGCGACGATGAGTGCGCAAATCGACGCGCTGGGAACGGCGACCTTCCAAGTGATTGGTCATCGCGCGCGATTTCCGTCCGCGCAGATCGAAGACGTTCGCAAGCATATCGGCGAGTTTATCGATCGCAATCTGTCGTATCCGGAAAACGCCGAGATGCGCGCGCTGGTGATCGGCGATCGCGGCGAAATCCAGGAACCGCTCCGCCAGACTTTTGCGCGAACCGGGATGGCGCATCTGCTGGTTATTTCGGGGCTTCACTTGAGTATCGTCGGCGCGGCGATGTTCGCGGCAATCCGGCTCGCGATGATGCTGTTGCGCGGGCTCTCGAGCCGCGGCTACGCCAACAAGGTCGCGGCAATCGCCGCTGCGATCGCGGTGTGCGCGTATGCGTCGATCGCGGGGCATCATGTTTCGACGATACGCGCGCTGGTGATGGTGCTGGCGTACATGCTCGCGCTGGCGATCGATCGTCCGCGCGAGGCGATCGCGTCGCTCGCGCTGGCGGCGATCGTGATTTGTGTCGCGCTCCCGGGTTCCACCGCGGACATTGGCTTTCAGCTCTCGTTCGCCTCGGTGATCGCGATTGTGATTGGGATGCGTCGATTTGCCGCGTGGTTCACGCGCCGCAAACGCCTTGGTCTGTTGCCTGCCGAGCGGACGCCTCGATTCTGGCGATACGCCGAGCTGATTCTCGGATACTGTGCAGTGTCGTTCTGGGCGATGCTCGGAACGGCGCCGCTGACCGCGTTTCACTTCAATCAGTTTGCGATTGTGGGCTTGGTCGCAAATGCCGTGGTGGTGCCAATCATGGCATTCGGCGCGACCGTCAGCGGACTCGTCGCCGCCGCTATCAGTTTCGTTTCGGAGCCGCTCGCGCGGATAATTTTGCACATGGGCGGCAAGGCGCTCGAGCTTGGCAACTGGTTCGCCGCGTGGTTCGTCGATTGGCCGCTCGCATGGTTTCGAACTTTCACGCCGACGCCGCCGGAACTCGGAGTCGCGTACGGATTGCTGATTCTGTGGCTGCTGGCGCCGCTCGCAGCGCCGATTCGCGAGAATCGCGACGCAGAGCCCAGTCCCGAGTCGGCGACGGTGCCCGCTCGGCGATTCGGCTGGCGTCTCGGATGCGTAGCGGTGCTCCTGCTGGTGCTGCTGATCGATTCGGCGTGGTGGCTCCGCGAGCGATACTTCAATCCCGACCTGCGCGTGACATTTTTATCGGTGGGGGAGGGCGACGCCGCGGCGATCCAGTTCCCGGGCGCGCGCGTGATGCTGATCGACGGCGGCGGTTCGTATAGCGGCTTCGACGCGGGCGAACGAATCGTCGCGCCATTTCTGTGGTCGCGAAAAATCATGCGTGTTGATTACCTGGTGCTGAGTCATCCCGATCTCGACCATTTCGGCGGGCTGGATTTCATCGCGCTGAATTTCGCGCCGCGCGCATTTTGGACGACGCCAATCACCGGCGCCGCCAGCGCGAGCTTCGTCGAATTGCTCGCTGATCTGATTCGCGCGCAAATCCCGCTCGTGCAGGTGGGAGGACGCGCGCCCATCTCATCGATCGCCGGCGTAGCGATCGATTCCTTGAACAACGCCGTGATCATGGAGACGTCGCCGAGCAAGCGCGGGCGCAAGAACGCGACGCACAACAACGCCTCGATGGTGCTCCGCTTCAGTTTTGGGCCGACCTCGATTCTGTTCACTGGCGATATCGAAGCGGGCGCCGAGCGCGCGATGCTCAACAATTCCGCCGTGCTGCGCTCGACGATGCTCAAGGTGCCGCATCATGGCAGCGCAACGTCCTCGACACCGGCCTTTATCGCGGCGGTCCATCCACAGGCCGCGATTATTTCAGATGGATACCTGAACCGATTTCATTTCCCCTCCGCGACGGTGCTCGATCGCTACGCCGCAGCGGGTGCGCGCGTTTTCAGGACCGATCTCGACGGCGCGTTGATGCTCGACGCGACCCGTGACGCGGCGACGATTCGGACCTGGCGGGACAAGATCGCGCATCGCGTCGCCGCGCCTCCAAGTCCGTCGATTCATCACTAACGTGTCGCGATGCGATGGGCGCAAGCTGCTGCTAAACCACGCAGTATGGGAAGGGTTGACCGTCTGCCGACCCTGTGGGAAACTCCGGCCAAAGAAGAGAGACCGCGCCGCCGCAAGGGCTGCGTTCGTCGTTTCGTTAGCACCATCATTGGTTCCGGAGGAACGCATGGCTGAGCAGGCTCAAGCTACTGACACTGGACCGCGTCCAATTGTTCCCTGGTTGAAACTGGCGCCGAAACCGCATCTTGAGGGAATCAAATGCGCTTGCGGTGCGATTTATCTCGATCCGAAGCGCGTCGCATGCTCGAAGTGCGGCGAAGCCGGCAAGTTCTCGCCAATTACGCTTTCCGACAAGGGCAAAGTGTACGTTTTTTCGGTGGTGCATCAGTCGTTCCCGGGAGTCAAGACGCCGTACGTGACGGCGATCGTCGATCTGCCGGAGGGCATCAGCGTGCGCGCGAATCTAGTAGACGTCGATTTCGCCCAGGCGCAGAAGGAACCGAACAAGGTTTTCAATATGCCGGTCGAATTGGTGACCAGCGTCACGGCCAAGGATCGCGAAGGCCATGACGTGGTGGCATTTTCGTACCGCCCAAGCAAAAATTAGGCGTCGAGGCAGAGCTTATAATAACCGCGAACAATTTATCGACGGACTAAATTTATCGACGGACTTCGGTGCGGACCGGGCCGCCAGGAGGATTCAATATGCGTAATGTTTATGTTCTCGGAACCGGGATGATCAAGTTCGGACGCTATCCCGAGAAGACCGTTCCGGAACTGGGCGGCGCGGCCGTGCTGCTCGCACTCAAGGACGCCGGTGTCACGATCAAGGACGTCGAGATGTTCGCCTGCGGCAATCTCTACCAGTCCAACGCGATGGTCGGGCAGCGTATCCTCCAGCAGATCGGCCAGACCGGCATCCCGGTAATCAACGTGTCCAACGCGTGCGCCACCGGTTCGACGGCGTTTCGCGAAGCATACATGTCGATCGCGGCCGGGATGTACGATATCGCGATGGCGGTCGGCGTCGAGCAGATGGGCAAGCAGGGACTGCTCGGCGGCACTGGCGGCGGCGATCCGGCCTACTCGACCGAAGGCAAAGTAGGTTCGAGTTTGATGCCGGCGGTGTTCGGACAAGCGGGCGTCGAGCATATGCGCAAGTACGGCACCAAGATGGAGCACTTCGCGAAGATCTCGGTGAAATCGCACAAGCATGCGACCAAGAATCCGTACTCGCAGTATCGCAACGAAGTATCGCTCGAAGACGTGATGAACGCCCGCATGGTCGGCTATCCGAACACGCTTTATATGTGTTGCCCGACCGGCGACGGCGCGGCGGCGGCGATTCTCGTGTCGGAAGACAAACTCAAGCAGCTCGCGGGCGGACGCAAGCGGGCGAAGGTCGCGGCGTCGATACTCACGTCAGATCCGTGGACCGATCGCGATCTGACGCTGCCCGATGTCAACACGCTGACGCAGCGCGCGTCGAAGCTGGCCTACGAGACGGCGGGCCTCGGGCCTAAGGACATCGCATTGACCGAACTGCATGACTGCTTCGCGACGGCAGAACTGCTGCATTACGAGAACCTGGGTCTCTGCGGTGAGGGCGAAGCCGGCGCGTTTATCGATTCGGGCGGCGGCGTGCATCCGGACCTCGGCGGCAAGGCGCCGGTCAACGTATCGGGCGGGCTGCTCTCGAAGGGGCATCCTCTCGGCGCGACCGGAGTGGCGAACATCTGCGAGGTGGTGTGGCATATCACTCAGGACGATCGCGCCAAGGAACGGCTGGTGCCTAACGCCAAGGCGGGCCAGGCCCACGTGATCGGGCTAGGTTCCGCCTGTACGATTCATATCCTGACGGTATAATTCAGGATCGACGAAACGCCTCAATCGGCACTTCATCGAAGGGCCGCCCGAAAAGGCGGTCCTTTTTCTTTCCCGATTGGGCCGATAAATTTGCAGGATTATCCGTACGTCCTGACGCGGGCGCCGAAATTCTTAAACTTGCGGGTTTGTATTCAATGGATTTGCAACGGCTAAGAGGGTTTAACGATCTCTTTGGATCGAGTTCGCGACTCCTCACTATCATTGAGAATCATGCGCGAGAGCTGATGGAACGCTATTCCATCGGCGAGATTAGAATCCCGCTATTGGAGAGAATCGAACTTTACCAACGTTCAACCGGAGAGACATCAGACATAGTTGAAAAACAGATGTACGCCTTCGAGGACAAAGATGAACGGCAGTCGACTGTCGTCCTGCGTCCCGAGGGCACACCCGGTGTTGTCAGAGCCTACATAACAGCAGGCTTTGACCGAACCCAGCCCGAGCAGCGCTTCTACTATTCCGGACCTATGTTTCGTCGAGAGCGACCGCAGAAGGGCCGCTATCGCCAGTTTTTCCAGTTCGGAGTCGAGATTTTTGGCCGCGAAGATGCGGCTTGCGACGCGGAACTCTTAATTTTGATAGATGATTTCGTAAAGCAGCGACTCATTGACGCGACGATGGAAATAAATTCGATCGGATGCAAGGAATGCAGGCCGGCGTTTCGCGCCGCGCTGATCGCGTGGGGCAAATCGCACTGGGACAAACTTTGCGACGACTGCCACAATCGAATCGAGCGCAATCCGCTCCGCCTGCTCGATTGCAAGATCGACGCGAAGCTCGCCGAGACTGCGCCGAGCAGCCTCGACTATCTCTGCGAGGCGTGCCGCGCGCACTTCGGCGTCGTGCAGGAACTCGCCGCCGCCGCCGGCGTCACGTTCGTCGTCAATCCGCGCATGGTGCGCGGCCTTGATTACTACACGCGCACCGCCTTCGAAGTCAGAGCTCGTGGTCTCGGATCGCAGGATACAATCGTAGCTGGCGGTAGATACGACGGTCTCGTGGAGGTGCTTGGCGGCGCCTCGATTCCCGGAATCGGCTTCGCGATTGGCCTTGATCGAGTTGCTCTTGCAATCGAAGGGAATCCAAGGGCGCTACAAGCGCTTGGTAGTCGCCTCGACTTGCCACGCGAGGCAGCGACTCGACAAATTCATCGCGCGCCAGTCGCTGCGTTCGTCGTTCTCGGTGAGGCGGCCGCACGCGAATCTGTCAACCTCGCTCGGGTAGTTCGAGCCGCAGGCCTAAATGTTGAAATGCTCTCGCCGTACCGAAGTATCAAGTCCCAACTATCTCAAGCGAACTCAATGGGTGCTCGGTTCGCCGTGATTGTCGGAGATCGTGAGATCGAAGCAAAGGCAGCGCGTCTGCGTGATCTACGGCGACATGAAGAAGTTGAGGCTGGCTTCGCAAGTCTAGTACCGATGATAGAAGCGCGATTAACCAAGTGACTGTTTCGCGGCGCCGACCGCACAGGTAATCTTTCGATTCTGCAAGGTGTCGAACGACCAGGACGTGTGATGGCGAAAAGTGAACGATATTCTCCGCTGCCGCCGTGGCAACGGACCGATTACTGCGGCGCGCTTCGCGCCGCCGACGAGGGCCGCGAGGTTGCGCTCTGGGGATGGGTGCAGACGCGGCGCGATCATGGCAGGCTGATTTTCATCGATCTGCGCGATCGCGAAGGAATCGTTCAGTTGGTGATGAATCCCGAGCATAACGCCGCGGCGCATGCGGCGGCCGGCGATGCGCGCTCGGAGTACTACGTCGCGGTTCGCGGCAAAGTCGTGCGCCGCTCCGAGGGGAGCGTCAACGCTGAACTGCCGACCGGCGAGATCGAAATCCTCGCGAGCGATTTCGAAATTCTGAACGTCTCCGCGCCGCTGCCGTTCCAGGTGACCGACGCGTCTGCGACCGCCGAGGAAATCCGTCTCAAGTATCGCTATCTCGATCTGCGGCGGCCCGAGATGCAGCAAAATTTGCGCCGGCGGCATCAGGCGCTCAAAGCGGTCCGCGAATATCTCGATCAGAATGGCTTCGTCGATATCGAAACGCCGATCCTTTTCAAATCGACGCCCGAGGGCGCGCGCGATTACCTGGTGCCGAGCCGCGTCAATCCGGGCAAATTTTACGCGCTGCCGCAATCGCCGCAATTGCTGAAGCAGGTGCTGATGATCGGCGGCTTCGATCGCTACTATCAGATCGCGCGATGCTTTCGCGACGAGGACCTGCGCGCGAATCGACAACCCGAGTTCAGCCAGATCGATATCGAGATGACGTGTCCGCGGCCAGAGGATATACAGTCGATCGCGGAGGGCATGATCGCGTCGGTGTATCGCCACGTGCTCGGAATCGATGTGCAGCCCCCGTTTCCGCGGATGACGTATGCCGACGCGATGGATCGCTTCGGCGTGGACAAGCCGGATATGCGCTTCGGCCTCGAGCTTAAGAACCTGACCGCGGGCTTTGCCGGAACCGCGTTCAAGGTGTTCGCCGAAATTCTCGGCCGCGGCGAATCGATCTACGGGATTAATGTTCCGGGCGCTCATCAATTGACCCGCCGCGAACTCGACGAGCTTACCGAATCGGTGCGTGCGCGCTACTCGATGGGCCTCGCGTGGATCAAAGTGGGTGAGCAGGGATGGCAGGGTCCGATCGCGAAGTACATCAGCAACGCGGAAAAGCAGGCGGTGACAGCGTCAGCGAATCTTGCGCAGGGCGACACACTGATCATGGTCGCGGGATTGCCCGATAGAGTTCGCCCCGTGCTGGGCGATATCCGGCTTCAACTCGGCGCGAAGTTCGGACTCGACAAGTCCACCGAGTGGAAATTTTTGTGGGTCGTCGATTTTCCGCTGTTCGACTACAGCGATGAAGACCAGCGCATGGTCGCGGTGAATCATCCGTTCACCGCGCCGAATCCCGACGACCTCGCGATGCTCGAATCGGCGCCGCTGAAAGCGCGCGCGCTCGCCTACGACCTGGTGCTCAACGGCCAGGAACTCGCCGGCGGCTCGATTCGTATTCACAGCCGCGAGTTGCAACTCAAGGTGTTCGAGTTGCTCGGCCTTTCGCGCGCGGACGCCGCCGATCGATTCGGGTTCCTGCTCGACGCGCTTCGTTTCGGCGCGCCGCCGCACGGCGGAATCGCGTTCGGCGTCGATCGCATCTGCATGATGCTCTGCGGCACCGATTCGCTGCGCGACGTGATCGCATTTCCAAAAACGCAGAGGGCGGTCGATCCGATGAGCGGCGCGCCGTCTGAAGTCGATCCGCGCCAACTCAGGGAATTGTCGATCAAGGTGACGTCATGAGGGGACTTTCACTGGCGCAGTTCGCTGCGCTTGGCTTTCTTGCGTTGTACGCTCCCGGCTGTTCGGCGATCGCGGCCGACACCGTGATCGCAACCAAGGACACGTTGAAGGACATCACGCGTACCTCGAATCTCAAAGCGCACGCGGTTTCCTCGATCAAGACGATCCAGGTGAATCGCGTCGCCGTGATGCCGCTGATCGAGGAGCCGGTCGGCACGGGCGATCCGTTGGCTCCAGGAGCGGCCGAGGCCGTCACCGCGGAACTCTACAGCCAGGTCGCGATTGCCGGCGGATGGGAGACGGTTCCGCTCCAGGACGTCGAAGACGCGATGCAGAAGATGGCGCCGACGACGGCCGCCAACGAGGATCAGAACGCTCTCAAGCTCGGACACGACGTTTCCGCCGACGGCGTGATCTATGGCACCGTCGAGCGCTACAAGGAGCGCGTCGGGATGGACTACTCGGCGTCGAGTCCCGCGTCGGTGACGTTCTCGCTAAAATTCGTCGATCTGAAAACGCAACAGGTCGTGTGGACCGGCAAGTTCGCCAAATCACAGGCGGCGCTCTCCGAGAATATTTTCGATCTGGCCAACTTCGTCCAGCGTTCCGGCAGATGGGTGCGCGCACATGAGATCGCGCTCGAAGGAGTGAAGGCGGCGGTCGCCGATCTTCACGGCGATCTCAATCTGCAGCAGAACGTCAGGCGCTTCGAAACGGGTACCTACGGACAGCTCAAATCGGGCCAGCAGCGTTACACCGCAGGTCCCGGCGGAATCCAGTAGAGCGCCGATTCAATCCCACGGCGAGTGCGGCTTCATCTTGAGCGCGTGGGCCACCGCGGGATGCGCCACGTGGCCATCGTAGGTGTTGAGGCCGATCCGAATCGCGGGATTCAGATTGGCGGCCTCGAGAATTCCGTGATCCGCAATCTCGATCGCGTAGTTCAGAGTGGCGTTGGTCAGCGCGTAGGTCGAGGTATGCGGAACCATCGCGGGCATATTCGTCACGCAATAGTGCACGACGCCGTTGCGCACGAAAGTCGGTCGCGCATGCGTGGTCGGGTGCGACGTCTCCGCGATACCGCCCTGGTCGATCGATAGATCGACGATCGCTGCGCCGGGCCGCATCCGCGCCACCATCTTCGCGCTGATCAATCGCGGCGTCCGCGCGCCCGCGACCAGCACCGTGCCGATCACCAGATCGCAGTTGGTGACTTCCTCGTCGATCGTCGCGCGATTCGACATCACGGTCGTCACGCGTCCGCCGAGCAGATCGCCCAGATAGCGCAGCCGCGTCGGATTGATATCCATGATCGTTACTTCCGCGCCGACGCCGGCTGCGACCCGGCACGCGTTGAGTCCCGCGATTCCGCCGCCGAGCACTACCACCTTGCCCGGCCGCACGCCCGACGCACCGCTCAGCAGCACGCCGCGTCCGCCGCTGCGTGATTGCAGGCACCACGCGCCGGCCTGGATCGCGAGTCGTCCCGCGACTTCGCTCATCGGTGCGAGCAGCGGCAGACTCAAGTCCTCGAGCTGAATCGTTTCGTAACCCACCGCACTCACGCCGCGCGCGCACAACTCGAGCGTCAGGCGGCGGTCCGCGGCGAGATGAAGATAGGTAAACACGATCATGCCGGCGCGCATCAGCGGGTACTCCGCCACTTGCGGTTCCTTGACCTTGAGGATCATGTCGGCGCGCCGCCACAACTCGGCGGCGTCCTTGACGATCGTAGCGCCGGCGTCGCGATAGTCGCGATCGGCGAATCCGCTGCCGAGTCCCGCGCCCGCCTGCACGATCACTCGATGACTGTGTGCGCGCAACGCGGCGGCGCCGGCCGGCGTCAACGAGACACGCCGCTCGTCAGCCTTAATCTCGGTCGGAACTCCGACAAACATTCAGTTCGATCCTCCTCTCCCGCGAAAGCGATCGCGCGCGCTCCTGCAGTCGCGTTTCGCTCTTCGACGATACGGACGCATCGGCAGCATCGCAATCTTGCGCGCTGATGCGGCTAGCTGCATCGGATGGCTACAGTCAAGAGTCTCTGCGAAAATCGATTTCACGATGCGCGCGAAACGGAACTTGACAACACGATTTCCACCGCGCTTCATAAACGTTGATGCTGTCGCGGCGCTTGTATGCGCACGCGACCGATGGCGGAAGGAAGCCGTCGATAAGATTCGCGGAGGAGTCATGGAAATCCCGCAAGGGCTGAAATATTCCAAAGAGCACGAATGGGTGGCGACCGAGGATTCGGTCGCGACCGTGGGAATTACCGATCACGCGCAGGATCAGCTGGGCGAGATCGTGTTCATTGAGTTGCCGGCCGTCGGCGACAAGGTTAGCAAGGACGATCCGTTCGGCGTGGTGGAATCAGTGAAGGCCGTCTCCGATATTTACGCGCCGGTTACCGGCACCGTGATCGAAATCAACGAAGACCTGCCCGAGAGCCCGGAGACGGTGAACGAAGATCCCTACGGCGATGGATGGCTGATCAAGGTCAAGATCGCGGACATGGCCGATCTCGACGATCTGATGGACGAGAACGAATACGCTGAACTGATCGCACGCGAGAAGGAGTGATTCTCAACGCGTCGCGGCCGCGGAAATCGGCGACTCGGCCGCGACCGCCTTGGTCACCGACAATCTGAGCGCGCCGACCGGCTCGGGAGGATTGATGAACACCATCAGGAATGGAACGCCGGCTGTCGGCGGCATCGCAAACGACTTCTGCGGGCTCAAGCTCTGAGAAAATTCAATCTCACGCGGCGTCATCTGCCCCAGCATCTCCGCCGAGAGTTCATTGCCGGCGAACACCGTCTGATGCGCGACCGCGCGTTCAGCATCGCCGACGCCATCGAGTAGGTCGGCGTCGATTTGCACCAGATGCAACGGACGCTTGCCGACATTGCGCGCGGTGCCGGTGATCACCAGCGCGTGGTTGCCGCCTTTGAGCGCGTGATAGTCGCTCTGAACGTCGTGCAGCGAAACCAGCATCGCAGGCAGCACCGGACTGGTGAAGTATTCGCCGATTTTCGGCGCCTGGCTCAGCAGTCGCGCGCTCGCGACGGGATCGCCGCTGATGACGTAACTCGCAACCAGGAAAACGATCGCGACGGCGAGATACATCGCGAGAAAAAATCCCGACGAATGAGGCCGCGCGACGATCTCCGCCGCTTCGTCGGAAGAATATTCGATGGTACTGGGAATCGCGGTGCGATCGCCAAATTTCGAGCTGACGAACTGGGGCGACGGCGCCAGATTGTTGGATCGATCGGGCCTGGCGACGATTTCCTTTACGCGATCATCGCGCCTCGCGTCGAACTCGGGCGTCGCTTCGCCGATCTGCCATTGGTCGGCTTCAGGTTCAGTATGATCGTCGAGGTCGGCGGCCGATGGCTCGATTCGCCGATCTTCGCGGCTGAAGTCGAACTTGAGATTTTCGCCGGTGTCGGCTTTGTCGTGATCGCCAAAAGACCGGTCGAGCGGATGCTCGTCGAGATCGTGGGTCGGAGGATCGCCGAACGTGGCTTTGCCGAGATCGTCTGCGGCAGGATCCTCCACGGGGGCAGGCGGTTCCTGCTTGTCGAGCTCGCGCGATTGACGGCGCGGCGCGGCGGCGGGCGCGCTCTCAGGCTGCGATACCTGCTTCTCCGGCGAAACGGGCGCGTTCAGCCGGCTGCGCCCTGGACGCGGCGCGCGCGCTGGCCGCTCGGCATCCGATGCGCCGGCCGCGGATTTTTTCACCGCCGGAATCGGATCGGCATTGAAGACGTGGCCGCATCGCGAGCACTTGAACGTCGGCGTATCGTCGGGAAGAACGCGCTCGTCGATCCGGTAACGCGTATGACAACTGGTGCACTGAATTTCGGTCATCGCCCCGCCTCGTCACCCCCGCCGCAAGCTAGCATAGCGATCGCGGGCGCGCATCGGGGTACCGCGAGCGCGCGCACGGCGATTTCGGCGCATGGACGCGCCAAAATATGCGCATAGCACTCGTCGCGCGGCGCTTCGATACGGCAGGCGGCGGTACCGAGCGCGACCTGATCATCACTGCCGAAATTCTCCGCGCAGCCGGTCATGAGATCACGATTCTAGCCGACGAAGTTCGCAGCGCAACCGGCGATTGGCGAGTTCGCCGCGTCGGCGGCGCGCGCCTCGGACGCGCGTTGTCGTTGCTCAGATTCGCGTACGCCGCGGCGCCTGCGGCACGACGCGATCGCGCCGACTTGATCTTGAGTTTCGCGCGCGTGATCGGCGCCGACCTGATGCGCTCGGGCGGCGGCGCTCACGCGAGCTATCTGCGCGCGGCGCGGAAATGGCGCGGCAGAAGCGGCGCGCTCGCGATGCGCCTCAGCCCGTATCATCAGGTGCAGATGCTCGTCGAGCGGCGCGGGTTTCGCGCTTCGAGTCTGAAGCGCGCGCTCGCAGTCTCCGAGTTGGTGCGCAACGATCTGATCGATACGTTCCACCTGCCGCCTGAAAAAGCGCTCACGATCTACAACGGCGTCGATCTCGAACGCTTCCGGCCCGCGCGCGAGCAGTTTTCGGAGCGCGACGAAGTCCGCCGCCGGTTTGGAATCCCCGCGAGCGCGCGGCTCGTGATCTTCATTGGCAACGGATTCGCGCGCAAGGGTCTCGGCTTCCTGATTGAGGCGTGGCCGCTGCTCGGCGGCGGCACATTTTTGCTGGTCGTCGGCAGCGATCGCGATCGCAATTCGTACGCGCGCCGCGCCGATGAATTGAACGTGCTCGAACGCGTGATCTTCGCCGGCTCGCAGTCCAATGTCGAAGAATTGCTGCGCGCCGCCGACGCGTTCGCGCTGCCCTCGATGTTCGAACCGTTCGGCAACGTTGTGATGGAAGCGATGGCGAGCGGCCTGCCGGTGCTCACCAGCGCGTTCTGCGGCGTCGCCGAATTGACCCCGGCGTCGATGCGCGGCTTCATCGTCGAGGACCCCACCGATCCGGGCGAGATTGCGCTTCGGCTCGGCGCTCTGTTGGACTCGCCGTCGAGTCTCGCTTCGGAAGCGCGCGCCACCGCGGAGAAATTCACCTGGTCGCGCTACGGCAACGAGCTGAAAGCGCTGGTCGATTCGATCGCGAAGTAAAATTCAGCGAACCTTGACCGCGAGACCGTCGAACATCCCGCGCGCGATCGCGAGGCGCCGCTCTTCACGCGCGATGCGCGCCATGCTCGCGCCAATCAGATGCGCGAAGCGAAGACGCGCGATCGCGATCGCATTCTTGCTGATGACCTCGAACGCCGAATGATCCTCGTGAATCATGCGGCATCTGCCGCGCTCCCGCGCGACCGTGATGAAACGCTCGCGATCGGCGCGCGCGGGATCAACGTCATGATAGACCAGCGCGGCCGGCGCATAGCCGATTCGATATCCCGCGCGCCGCAGCCGCGCTGACATCTCGGTCTCCTCTTCATGACCGCACGCGCCGGGTCCAAGCCGTTCGTCGAAGGGCCCGACCGCGTTGAGCGCCGAGGCGCGAAACGCCATGTTGGCGCCTAGCACGCCGCGCACTTCGCAAACTTCGTCGCCGTGATCGACGATCGGCAAATCGAGGTACACTGACATCGGACCGACTATGCGCTCGGGATCTTCCGCCGCCAGGATGCGGCCCTTCATCGCCGCGAACTCGCGATGCGAATCGAAGAACGCCTCGACCGCGTCGAGATAGCCGGGCGCGACGATCAAATCGTCGTCGAGAAAAACTACGATGTCGCCCGCAGCCTCGCGAAGTGCGCGATTCTGGATGCGGCATTTGCCCGCGCGCGGCTCGTGCAGATGCCGATGCTCGACAATCCCCGGCCTGATTTGCGCCGGCTGCGCGGTGCCGTTCTCCGCGATGAAAACTTCGCGCCGGCTGGTATCGATTTGCGATGCGAGGCTCCCCAGCAGCCGCTTGAGCGAATCGGGACGCGCATGAGTCGCGATGATGATCGACGTTTTCAATTCACGCCCGGGCGCTTGCGTCAATCGGGAATCGAATCGGCGCCGCCGCCGACTTTACGAAAGCGCATCACGATATTCTCGTCCATCAGCAGACTCGAACTCGTCATGAAACCGAACAATTCGCGATTGATCGCGCGCTGCGCGGGATCCTTGACGCGTCGGCAATAGAGCATCCAGGAAAACCCCGCGATGAATGGATACAGCATCGGCGCGAGGATGCGCGCGCGCAGTTTGCGCTTGCTGCGCCCCAGCGCGTCCAGCCTGAGCCCAGCGCCCCACGCTATCCAGTGCAGATCGTTGAGACCCATCACGTGCCAGTTGCGCCCGTCCTCGACGCGATAGCGATAGGGCAGGGGCGCGCGCCGCCCCTTGTAGTAGCCGCTCAGCAGATAGTGAATTCGCGAAGATACGTTCAGCCGGTTGGGCGTGGTGACGATCGCAGTGCCGCCCGGCCGCAGCACTCGCCCGATTTCGCCGAGCGCATGCGGGATGTCCGCCAGATGCTCGATCACTTCGAGCATCAGCACGAGATCGAATCGACTATCGCGAAACGGCAGGTCGCGATCGAGATTGGCGGCGACCCAGCCGGGTTTTTTGGTGCGGTACTCGGTCGAGATTACGCGCCAGCCCCGCTCCGCGAGCATCCCGCTGGATAGCCCGTCGCCCGCGCTCAGATCCAGCGCGAGCGAAGATGACCCCGGCGCCGCGGCCAGCGCGATCGCGCCGCGCACGCGCTCACTCATCGTAACTGCGAATCGTGTTTCGTTTCACCGCGCCGCGCCGCTCAAGACGCCGCAATTAAATCGCCGCCGTCTTGAATTGGAATCTTCAGCCGGTTAAATCTCTTAGTTCGCCGTTGAGCGAGAGTGGCGGAATGGCAGACGCGCAAGGCTCAGGACCTTGTGAGCGCAAGCTCGTGGGGGTTCAAGTCCCCCCTCTCGCACCACTTTGATCGATCGAAGATTAGTAGCTGTCCGGCACTCCGCCCGACGATTTGTTGCCTGATTTTGCGGGTCCCGCGGCGCACGACGATACGTCCGAAACGCTCGCGCCGATCGCGGCTGCGATCTCCGAATCAGAGCGGCCGGACTGTTGCTGCAACTTCACTACGTTGCAATCCACGTGATTGCTCGACATCGAACCGCATCCGGCCACAGCGCCAGCCAGCACCATCGTTCCGATCGCGGCCGCTATTCCGAATTTTCGAAGTGCTTCAAACATTTATTCTCCCCTGCAAGCACGGATTAGTCAGGTCAATCCCCCAAGTCAGTGCATGCGCACGATATTATTAAGCGCCCCGCTTTTACAAGCCGCAATTTATGCGCCAACGACTCAACTATTTTTCGTGATACGCCAGCTTCTGTTTGAAAAGGTCGAGTCGTTCATGCCTGGGTGGTTGCGGTTCATCAGCCAGTGCGATGGCCTTTTGCTCCCACTTGACCGCATCATCAAAGTCGCCAGCTTCCGCATAGGAAGTAGCAAGGGCGTCGAGCACTCTTGCCTTCTTCCACTCCGTCAGATCCGCGGCTTTGCGAGCGTATTCGATCGCTCTTTTGCCGTCGCGGCGATCTGGCTGGGGGCAAGTGGCCAGCATCCAGGCGATCGCCTCGTGCGCCCTCGCATCGCGGGCGTTTGCGTGCAGAGCTTCGCTAGCGATGCGGATCGCATTCTGGAAGTCGGCGGCGGCGCGCTCCTGATCGCCCTTGGCGGAATACGTTATCCCTCTCAAGTAGTATGCCCACGCGTCATTGGGTTTCCGCCGAATCGCTTCATCGAGATCGCCGATCGCGTGATCGAACTCGCCAAGTCGAAAATAGCTCACTGCCCGGCTGCGATAGACGTCCATGCTCGGGTCCAGGCGGGTCGCGGTATCCAGGTCGTTGATGGCGCGTTGGTAATCGCCCCTGTCGAGGTACGCGATGCCGCGCCCCTTGTATGCAAACCCGGAGCTGGGATCGAGTCGTATTGCTTCGCTGAAATCTGCGATCGCACGACTTTGACGATCTTCGAGCAGCAACACGCTCCCGCGCCAGAGGTAGGCGTTTGCGTAGTCGGGGCTAAGACGTATCCCCGTGTCGAAGTCGGCGAGTGCGCGATCATTGCGACCAGCCAGATAGTAGGCTCGCCCGCGCTGCAGGAAGGAATCTGGATTATCGACTGGAGACAGCCAGATTTCTGCCGTCAAATACCTGATCGCGACGCCATATTGTTTCCGTTCAATGGCCTCCACGCCTTTCCGGCCAGGCAGAACCAGCGCGTAGAACATTCCAACCCCGAAGGTCGCCAGACTGACTACGAGGAGCACTACGCGCCATATCCGCGTTGGTGCGGGAGTTGGCCGGCCAAATATCAGGCAATAGCGAAGGAATTGCAGCAGTCCAAAGTATTCGCTCGCCACTATAACGAATGGCAGAATTCCGGCTAACTGGGGCTCCTCCCAAAGCAGAATCTTGCTCGCACCTGCGACGGCAAAGCTGATCGCGATCGAAATCCGTAGGCTCGCGCTGACGATGGTTTTAAAAGGCCACAGCGCAAGCAACGCGATGAAGACGTCGAAATAGAAATGTGGTGTGCTCGCTGCAAACGACGTTTCCCACTTTTGGACTGAACCCGAAAGGTAGATCGGGTAGGCGGTTCCTGCGGTGACGAGAACCAGCGCGGCGACGAACCAAACGCGCCTGGGTGGATCAATTCGATTTGCGGCGAGCGTCGCCATGCCCCGATAACGTATCAGAACAGTCAACGGGCCCGAATCGACTTCCTAAACTGAGCTTGAGAGGTGCGTGCGTGCTCAATATGATTCGACTCAAGGGCGAGTTGCGCCCTTTTTTCGACCGCGCGGATTAGCGCGCTAGACGACCTCGGCCAAGTTACCGGCCGCATCAGGAAATTGCCAGTGGATTTGCCCAAAACTTTCGACTCGAAAGCCGCCGAGGAGCGATGGTTCCAGCGCTGGATCGACCTCGGCTACTTCACCGCCGACCCCAATCGCGACGGCAAGGTTTTCTCCGTCGTCATACCGCCGCCCAACGTCACCGGCCAGCTCCATCTCGGCCACGCGCTCAACGTCTCGCTGCAGGACATCATCGTCCGCACGCGGCGGATGCAGGGTTACAACACGCTCTGGCTGCCTGGCACCGACCACGCCGGCATCGCAACGCAGAACGCGGTCGAAAAGGACCTGGCCAAGGAAAAAAAGAATCGGCATACGATGGGCCGCGACGCGTTCGTCAATCGCGTCTGGGAATGGCGCGAGATGTACGGCAGCAGAATCCTCAATCAGCTTCGACGGCTCGGCGCGTCGTGCGATTGGAGCCGCGAACGCTTCACGCTCGATCCGGGCCTGTCGCGCGCGGTGACGAAAGTCTTCGTCGATCTTTACCACAAGGGCCTCATTTACCGCGCCAAGCGGATGATCAACTGGTGCCCGCGATGCGAAACGGCGCTCTCCGATCTCGAAGTCGATCACAAGGATGCGCAGGCGCATCTTTGGTACATCAGGTATCCGCTGGCCGATGGCAGCGGCGCGATCACGATCGCGACCACGCGCCCCGAGACGATGCTCGGCGACACCGCGGTCGCCGTGAATCCCAATGATGAGCGCTACACCGCGCTCGTCGGCAAGACGGTCGCACTACCGCTGGTCGGTCGCGAGATCAAGATAATCGCGGACGCGGCGATCGATCGGGAATTCGGCACTGGCGCGCTGAAGGTCACGCCCGGCCACGATCCCGTGGACTTCGAGCTCGGCCAACGACACGGCCTCGAGCAAATTTCAATTCTCGACGGCCGCGCCAACATCAACGAGAACGGCGGCGTGTATCGCGGGATGTCGCGCGAAGAAGCGCGCAAGCAAATCGTCAAGGATCTCGAAGCCGCCGGCCTGCTCGAAAAAATCGAGCCGCATTCGCATTCGATCGGCGTGTGCTCGCGATGCGATACCGTCGTCGAGCCGATGCTCTCCGAGCAGTGGTTCTTGGCGATGCGCGAGATGGCCGATCGCGCGATCGAGGCGGTGCGCAACGGCGACACGACTTTCCATCCGAAGTTCTGGGAGAACACCTTTTTCAACTGGCTCGAAAACATCCACGACTGGTGCATCTCGCGGCAACTCTGGTGGGGCCATCGCATTCCCGCGTATCGATGCGCGCGATGCGATCACCTCGTCGTCGCGATGGAACGTCCGCAGCGATGCCCCGAGTGCGACGGCTCCGATATCATCCAGGATGACGACGTGCTCGACACCTGGTTCAGCTCGGGCCTGTGGCCAATTTCGACGCTCGGATGGCCCGACGACACGCCGGACCTTCGCCGCTACTATCCGACCAGCCTGCTGCTGACCGGCTTCGATATCATCTTTTTCTGGGTCGCGCGCATGATGATGTTCGGCCTCGAGTTCACCGGCAAGGTGCCGTTCAAGGACGTGTACATCACGCCGCTGGTGCGCGATGAACTCGGCAAGAAGATGACCAAGTCGAAGGGCAACGTCGTTGACCCGCTCGACCTGATGGAACAATACGGCGCCGACGCGGTGCGGTTCACGCTCGCGCAACTGGCGGCGCAGGGCCGCGACGTGATCCTGTCGCATGATCGGTTCGCCGCGGCGCGCGCATTCGCGAACAAAATCTGGAACGCCGCGCGCTTCGTGAAGATGAATCTCGACGGCGCGCCCGAGCCCCTGCCGAAAGTCGAAATCAGTCAGCTCGGCTTGGCGGAACGATGGATTCTGAGCCGCCTCGATTCCGCGATTCGCGAAGTGACGCGCTCGATCGATTCATACGAATTCAACGTCGCCGCGATGAAGCTCTATCAATTCATCTGGCACGAGTTCTGTGATTGGTATATCGAGCTGTCCAAAGAACCGCTCAAAGCGGGCGGTGAGTGCCAGGCCGCGGCGCGCTGGGTGCTGGTGAACGTGTTCGATCAGATGCTCCGATTGTTGCATCCGTTCATGCCGTTCGTCACCGAAGAAATCTGGCAGGTGATTCGCCCGTATCTCGATGAAGCGAATCTCGCGCCGCATCTGCCGATCGCGAAGTATCCCGAGCCGCTCGAGTCGAATCCGCTGTCGGACGCCGAGCAGATCGCGATGCAGCACTGTATCGAGGCGACCGAGGCGATCAACTCGCTGCGCTCGCTGCTCGGATGGCACCCCGGCCAGCGCGTCAACGCGGTGATTATTCACTCGGAGCCTTTAACTGACGAGAGATGGGAATGGGAAAAGTACGTGCGTGTGTTGGGCAAACTGGAAAGCGTTCGGCGATATTCGGGGGACAAGGCATCAGGGCCATTGCTCCGCTCCGTTTTGACGCACTTGGCTTGGGCTGACGTGGGAATTGAGGTACCACCAGAATTCGATTACCAGCGAACCAGACAAAAGCTTCACAAGGAGCTTGAGGAAGCACGAAAGCATGCAGGCCAGCATGAGGCACGGCTGAACGACGAAGGCTTTAGGCAGAAGGCGGACCCAGACACGATTGAGGACGTGAAGTCGCGATTCGACGAGTTACAATCTCTAACTCTTCGATTACAGCAACAAATCAAACAACTCGATTCAGTACAGTGAAGATCCGGGATTCTTCGGCGTCGCAGCCTTAGCCTCAGAATGACAAAGTTGGTCAAGTTCGCTCGGTACGAGAAATGTCTAAGCTTTGCGTGATGGAAGTGAGAGCGTCACGAGATCGCTAAATCTAACCCAACCTGAATGGAACTCCTTAGACAAATCGATCTGACCGATCTCATCAGACGCGCGCTGGCGGAAGACTTAGGCCAGGGCGATATCACGACTGCTTCGACGGTCGCGCCCGGCGCGCAGGGCCGCGCGACGATTCGCGTCAAGGAACCGCGCATTATTCTCGCCGGCGGCGTGCTGATCGAGCAGGTGATGCGACTCACCGGCACGAATCCGCGAATGACCTCACTCGCGCCCGAGGGCGCGCAACTGAAAGCTGGCGATACGCTCGCGGTGATCGAGGGCAATCTCGCAGGATTGCTGATCGGCGAGCGCACCGCGCTGAACTTCGTGCAACTGCTCTCCGGCGTCGCGACCACTACGCGCACCTACGTCGATGCGGTCGCGGGCACGCGCGCGAAAATTATCGACACGCGCAAAACGCACCCGGGGCTCCGCCTCGTCGAGAAATACGCGGTGCGCGTGGGCGGCGGCCACAATCATCGCGTGGGACTCGATAGCGGCGTGCTGATCAAGGAGAACCATATCGCGGCGGCGGGCTCGGTGACGAAAGCGATCCAGGGCGCGCACCGCCTCGCGCCGCACACGCTGAAAGTCGAAATCGAATGCGAGACGCTGGCGCAGGTCGAGGAGGCTCTGGGCGCAGGCGCCGACGCGATCCTGCTCGACAACATGCCGCTCGCCGATATCCACCTTGCGCGCGCGCTGGCGAAATCTAATGTTTTACTTGAAGTATCGGGCGGCGTCTCGCTCGATACCGTCCGTGGAATTGCCGAGACTGGCGTCGATCTGATCTCCGTCGGCGCGCTCACTCACTCGGCGCGCTTTCTCGATATCAGCATGAGAATCCAGGTTCTGTGATTACGAGAATCCAAATTCTCTGAATTGAAAATCCAGGTCCTCTGAATGGCGCAGAATCCTTACCTTCGAATCGAACGCGGCGCGCCCGGCACGATTGGCTGGCGAATTCATTACTTCGAGGAGATCGACTCGACGCAGAACTTCGCGCGCGAACTGGCTGCAAACGATGCGGCCGAGGGCACCGTCGTGATCGCCGAGAAGCAAAGCGCGGGGCGCGGCCGGATGGGCCGCACGTGGCATTCGCCGTCGGGCGTGAATCTCTACGCGACGATTATTTTGCGGCCGACGATTTCGCTGGCCGAGGTATCGAAACTCAGCCTGGTCGCGGGTGTCGCCGCGGCCGAGGCGCTGGAGCGCGAGGCAGTGGGAATCGTCGCCCTCAAGTGGCCCAATGACATATGGCTGCGCGGCCGTAAAGCTGGCGGCATTATCGCCGAAGCGCTTTCCGATTCGCATCAGCAACTATCGAGCGTGCTGCTCGGTATCGGCATCAATATAAATCTCACCGTCGACGACCTCCCGGCTGAACTGCGGGACAAGGCGACTTCGCTGCGCATCGCTACGGGCCATGCATGCGATCGAATTGCGATCGCCGAATCGCTTTTTTCTCTGCTCGACTCTCGCTATAGGGAAACTCTGAGCGGTGGGTTCGAGTCGGTGCGTGCTGCGTGGGAGCGCTACTCGGCGCTCACCGGCAAACGCGTGTCGATTCTCGACGGAGGGTTGCGCAAGACTGGCGTGGTGAAGGGTATCGACGTCGACGGCGCGCTGCTGCTGGACATCGGCGAAAATGTGGAGCGTATAGTTGCGGGAGAGGTGAGCGTCGAAGGCGCGTACGACGACATGTAACGAGTCCTAAATAAACTGCTTCGATCGGGGCTGGACGCCTTTTGATCGGCGTCGGTCCCGGCGGGCATGAAGAGAGGTACTCTTTATGGCTGTGGAGGAAATCGGACGTCTGAGGACTATCGCGATCGTGGGCCAGGGTGGAACCGGCAAGACCCAGCTCTGCGATGCGATGCTCTTCACCGCAGGCGCGACAACCCGGCTCGGCCGTCCCGACGATGGCAGCGCGGCGACGGATTTCGAGCCTGAAGAAATCAACCATCACATCTCGATCAACGCTGCCTTTCATCATTTCAACTGGAAAAAGACCGAAGTAATTTTCGCCGATACGCCCGGCTATAGCGCGTTTTTGCCGGAGACGATCACGACGCTGCGCGCCGTCGATAGCGTGGTGATGCTGGTCAGTCCGGGCGCCGACACCAAAGTCGAGTCGGAAAAAATCTGGGCTGCGGCCGAAGAGCTGAAACTCCCGCATATCGCGTTCGTGTCACGGCTCGATCGCGAACGGACCAGTTTCGATTCGGCGATGAAGGACCTTGAAAAGATTCTCGGTGCGCATCCGGTGGCATTGACGATCCCGATTGGCGAAGAGCTCAATTTCAAGGGCGTCATCGACGTGCTCGCGATGAAGGCGCTCACCTACAGCGATGCCAGCGGCAAAGCTAAAGAAGAAGAACTGTCCGGCGACTTGAAAGCGCAGGCGGAAGCCGCGCGCAGCGCAGTATTCGAAGCGGTCGCTGAGACCGACGACGCATTGCTCGAAAAATACCTCGAGGCCGGTACGCTCGAAGAGGCGGAAGTGCGAAGCGCCCTCCACGCCGCCGTCCTCGCTGGAAAAATAACGCCAGTGTTTTGCGGCTCCGGCGCGAAGAACGTCGGCGTGGGACCATTGCTCGACGCGATTATGACCATGCTGCCGGCGCCCAACGAACGTCCGCCGGTGGAATGCCAGAATCCGACCACCGGCGAGGCGCAAAATCGTCCCGCCGATCCGGCCGCACCGCTGAGCGCTTTGGTGTTCAAGACGGTGATCGATCCGTTCGCGGGCAAGCTCTCGATTTTCCGCGTGATCTCGGGACGCGCGCAGAGCGATGCGACCGTTTACAACTCGTCGCGCGAATCGAAGGAACGCTTCGGACAGTTGCTCCGGCTCGAAGGCAAGAAGCAAAGCCCGATCGCGAGTGCGATCGCCGGCGAAATAGTGGCGGTCGCTAAACTCAAAGATACCACGACCGGCGACACGCTATGCGATGAGAAAGCGCCGGTGCTGGTGATGCCGCCGCTGACGCGTCCGACCGGCGTCATCTCGTTTGCGGTGCGGCCCAAGAGCAAGAACGACGAAGAGAAATCCTCAGCGGCGCTGCAGAAGCTGCTCGAGGAAGATCTCGCCTTGGAGATGCATCGCGACCCGCAGACGCACGACATCATATTGTCCGGCACCGGCCAGATGCATATCGAGCTGACGGTCGAGAAGCTGCGGCGAAAATTCAACGTCGATGTCGAACTGCAGGCGCCCAAGGTGCCGTACAAGGAGACGATCAAGGGGCGCGCTGAATCGCAGGGCAAGTACAAGCGGCAGAGCGGCGGGCGCGGCCAATACGGCGATTGCTGGCTCAAGATTGAACCCAATCCGCGCGGCAAGGGCTTCGAGTTCGTCGATCAGATTGTCGGCGGCGTGATTCCGCGCAACTTTATCCCGTCGGTGGAGAAGGGCGTACGCAACACGCTGCCCGAGGGATTCCTCGCGGGCTATCCCATGGTCGATGTGAAAGTCACCGTGTTCGACGGCAGCTATCACGACGTCGACTCGTCGGACATGGCGTTCCAGATTGCGGCGTCGATGGGCTTCAAGGCGGCGCTCGAAAAAGCGAAGCCGATCATTCTCGAACCGATCGTCGCGGTTGAGGTGGCGTGCCCTGACGAATGCATGGGCGACGTGATTGGCGATCTGAATTCGCGGCGCGGTAAAGTCCTCGGGATGGATTCGAAGGGGCACGGGCAGGTGATCAAGGCGCAAGTGCCGATGTCGGAAGTGCTCAAGTATGCGCCGGATCTCCGCTCGATCACGTCGGGACGAGGATCGTTCGAGCAGCATTTCTCGCATTACGAAGAAGCGCCGGCGCCGGTCGCGGAGAAGATAATCAAGGAGACGCACGCGGCGCGCGAGGCGGCGGGCGCTAAGGCGCACGCGCACGCGTGAGCACGCGCCGTGCGCTTAATCCTAACCTCGCCCGTTCCTTTACGGGAGATGCGGCCGAAGTCGCGGAACGCGACGAGGCGGTGAGGGCTCCGGATCGCGTGCTGGTGTAGGCTCTTTGTTTTCGATTTTTCGCTACCTCGCGAGCAACATCGCCAACTGTGGCACGATGTCGCCACAGATGAAGATCGTGGAATCCAGCGCGATGAACGAACAGGCGATCCAGCACTTTCACTTACCCGCCGCCGGAGCGGCGGGCCTCCTCTCCCGTAAAATAACGGGAGAGGTATTAAGACGGCAGCCTGCGCTCTATCGAGTGGGATGGCGGGGATAGGGAAAGCGCTGGTGTTCGCCGGGATCGCTATTGCGATCGCCGGGCTCGCGATTTGGGGACTCTCGTCGGCGCCGTATTTTGGCCGGCTGCCGGGCGACATCTACATCCGACGCGGCAATTTCACCTTCTATTTTCCGCTGGCGACGAGCATTCTCATCAGCATAATAGCGACTATACTATTCTCGCTGATGAGGCGTTGAATAATTCGGAAAAATCGATAAGTCCGCATCGCCTGGCGGAGCGTAAGCGCCGCCGCCGCGAACTGATTGCGGTCGGCGTGGCGGCTGCGACGCTGCTCGCGTTCGTGCTGGCGCAGACCGAGCTGCCGCCGCTGACGCGTCATACTTCGCTCGGGTCGAACCTCGCGGTTATCACGCTGTTCAACCTGAGCTTTTTGTTGCTCGGGCTGATGCTGTTCCTGGTCGGCCGCAATCTTGCGAAAGTTATTTTCGAGCGGCGCCGCGGGCTTATCGGATCGAAGTTGCAGGTCCGGCTGGTCGCGGGATTTATCGCGGTGGCGCTGATACCGAGCGCGTTTCTGCTCTACGTGTCGGGCGTATTTCTGCACGCCGATATCAATAGCTGGTTCAATCCCGCCTACGAGCACATCCTGGACGATTCGCTCGAAATCGCGAAGACCTACTACCTGAATTCAGCCAACAACGCGTCGCATTACGCGCGCGTGCTGGCCGGTGAGATCGCGACGCGCGGATTGCTGGCATCGAACCGGCGCAACGAGCTGAAACTGTTCATCGACAAGCGCCAGCAGGAATACAACCTCGGCACGATCGAGGTGTTTTCGTCGGATCGCAAGCTGCTGCTGATCGATATCAGTCCGAAGATTCCGACCGGGATAGGCGCCTCGCCCGATTCACCGATCATCTCGCAGACGCTGAAGGGGCAGGCGCTAACGCGCACCGATCGCCTGGGCGGCGCGGACGTGATCCGCGGTTCGGCGCCGATTTACGTGTCGCCCGAAAGCGACAACGTAATTGGCGCGGTGCTGGTGGATTATTATTTGCCGAAGAGTCTTTCGACGCGCGCGAGCGATATCTCGAACGTGTCGGAAGATTATTTTCAACTGCGCATCCTGCGCCAGCCGATCCTGAACAGTTACATCATGACGCTGGTGCTGATTGGGCTGGTGGTGGTGACGCTGGCGAGCTGGTTCGGGATGTTTTTGGCGCGCGGAATCACCGGCCCAATCAAGTTGCTGGCGCGCGGGACGCAGGCGATCGCGCGGGGCGATCTCAACTACAAGATTCCGGCGGTGGGCGACGACGAGATCGGCCATCTGGTGGATTCGTTCAACCAGATGACGTCGGATCTGCGCGCGTCGGCGGAAGAACTCGAGCGGCGGCGGCAATACACGGAGACGTTGCTGGCGAACGTCTCGGCGGGAGTGGTTGGCCTCGATAGCGACGGCGTCGTCACGACGATCAATCCCTGCGCGGAACGGTTGCTCGGCCTCGATGGGGCGTCGGTGATTGGAAATCACTATCTGAACTGTTTCCCGCCGCGGCTTGGGTCGGCGCTCGACGATCTGTTTTCGTCGGCGATGCGTCCGCGCGAAGCGCGTTTGACGGTGAAGCTCGAAGTCGCAGGGGCGGAGGCCGAACTGATGATGACGGCGAGTCCGCTCGGCGACAGCGCGGATGGATCGGCGGGGACGGTGCTGTTTTTCGAGGACGTCAGCCAGATCGCGAAAGTGGAGCGGATGGAAGCGTGGCGCGAAGTCGCGCGGCGAATCGCGCACGAAATCAAGAATCCGCTGACGCCCATTCAGTTGTCGGCCGAGCGGATGCGCCGGCAACTCGCGTCGCGGCCCGGAATCGAGGCGGCGCTGGTCGAGGAATGCACCAAGACGATCATCGGCGAAGTTGAAGATTTGAAAAAGCTGGTCAACGAGTTCTCGTCGTTCGCGCGGATGCCGCATCTGAATCCAGTGCCGAACGATATCAACGCGCTGGCGAGCGAGGCGGTCGGCAACTTCCGCGAGGCCAATCCCGCGGTGGAGTTCAACCTGGAACTCGACGCGAGTATTCCGCTGATACCGATCGATCGCGAGGCGATGAAACGCGCGGTGGTCAATCTGCTCGACAACGCGGTGGGCGCGACGACGGCGTACAACAAGCTGAACGGCGAGCGGCCGTCGATCGAGGTGCGGAGCCGATGGTATCGCGCGAAGTCGATGGTGACGCTGGAGGTCGCGGACAACGGGCCGGGAATCGATCCGCGGCTGCGCACGCGAATTTTCGAGCCGTACTATTCGAGCAAGCGCGGCGGCACCGGACTCGGCCTTGCGATCGTTTCGGCGGTGGTGACGGACCATCATGGGTTCGTCCGGGTGGTGGACAACCAGCCGCGCGGAAGTAGATTCGTCATCGAATTTCCTGTAAGAGATCAAGCATTCGCAAAGGCGATCGGCTGATGCGACCCTTGCCGCGCGACCGCGCGATTCCGGAGAAATAATTGCTGTGAATGAGACCGTGTTGGTGGTGGATGATGAGGAGCGGATTCGGTCGTCGTTGCGCGGGATTTTGAGCGACGAAGGATTTCGCGTCGTCGATACGGGCAACGCGCCGCGCGTGATGGACCTGATCGCGAGCGAAAATCCGGCGATCGTGCTGCTCGACGTGTGGATGCCCGAGATGGACGGGATTGAGCTGCTGCGGCGGATCAAGGCGGAGCAACCGCGCGTGCCGGTGATCATGATCTCGGGCCACGCGAATATCCAGAACGCGGTCGCGGCCACCAAGCTCGGCGCTGCGGACTTTATCCAGAAACCATTTTCGGTGAGCGGACTCCTGGGTTCGATCGCGCGCGCGCTGGAAGGCGATACCGCCGGGCCGCAAGTGTCGAACAGGCTCGCGATCGACGCCGAACCGCAGGCTGCGAGGCGCGCGGCGGTGCGCGCGGGTGCGATTCCGCAGCGGACGCTCGCGCGATCGATCGTGATGGGCGGGCAGGGGCTACACACGGGCCTCAAGACCGGCGTGATATTGCACCCATCGCCACAGGGATTCGGAATCGTGTTTTCGTCGCTCGCCGACGAGACCGCGATTCCGGCGCGGCTCGAGAACGTGACCGATACCGGCTACAACACCACGCTGACCAGCGGCGGCCGTTCGGTGAGGACGGTCGAGCATCTGATGTCGGCGATGCACGCGTTCGGAATCGTGAACCTGCTCGTCAAAACCGACGACGAAGTTCCCGCGCTCGACGGCTCGGCGCTGGAGTTCTGCAAGCAGTTGAGCGAAGCGGGCGTCGCCGAGCAGGATGCGATCATCGAGCCGATACGAATAGCCAGGAAAATTGTGATCGGCGACGAGGGCGCGGGCCGGGAATTTATCAAGCTGGAGCCGGCGAACCATCTGGTGATCGACTACACGCTCGACTATCCAAAGCCGATCGGCGTGCAGCACGTGCATTTCGAGCTGACTTCGCCGGAAGCATATGCGCGCGAGATCGCGCCTGCGCGCACGTTCGGATTCGTGCGCGAGTTTCGACGAATGGCGGAGCTTGGACTCGCGAGCGGCGGGCGTCTCGACAATCTGATCCTGGTCGATGATGAAAAAGTGGTAAACACCACGCTCAGATTTGCCGACGAGTTCGCGCGGCACAAGGTGCTCGACCTGATCGGCGATCTCTACCTGCTCGGGCGGCCGCTGTACGCGCACGTGACGGCGTCGAAGACGGGGCATTCAGACAATCTCGCGATGGTCAAGGCGATCCGCAATTCGCTCGGCGGCTGAGCAGCCGGGACGATCGAGAGAAGGAGCTAGCCCGGCTGCTGCGAGACGGTCTGACCGGGTTTGGGCTGTCCGGGCATCGTTTTGAAATCGATCTTGGCGCTCTTCGCGAGTTTCTTCAGCAGCGTCTTCAAGACCGCTTCCTCATTGTAATCGAGCAGCACCATCGCGATCTTCGCGCGCACTTCCGATAGCGGCGCGATCGTCTCGCCGCGCCGCGCCGTCACCTTGATGAAGCTGAAGCCCATGTTGGATTCGACGATTTGCGTGGTGTGGCCGACCGGCGTCGAAAAGACCATCCGGTCCACTACCGGCGGCAATTGTCCGGGATGAAAGTAGCCCAGGTCGCCACCCTTGGCCGCCGATTTGGCGTCTTCGGAGTTGGCTTTGGCGAACGCGGCGAAATCCTTGGTCTTCTGCGCCTCCTTGTAGAGCCTGACGATCTTGTCGCTGGCTGCTTTCTTCTGCTGGTCGGTAGGATTGGGCGGCAGCGTGACGGCGAGGTGCGCGATCTGCACTTCGCCCGGATCCTTGACGAACAGATCCTTGTGCTCTTCGTAGTACGATTTGATTTGCGCGTCGGTCGGCCGCACGTTGTTGGCGCGGAAATCATCCTCGAGCATCTTCTCGATTTCCATCGAGCCGCGCACCTGCGTCATCAGTATTTCGTCCGGCGCGCCGCTGACGGGAGCCGACTGTCCGCTGGCGCCCGCGACCTGAAATTCGCGCGCGCGCTGCCCCACTTCAGCGTCGGGAATCGCAATCTTGCGTTTCTCGGCTTCCTGCAGAAGAAGCTGGCGATTGATCAGATTTTCCATCGCGTCGCGATAGACCGCCTTGGTTTCCTCGGTACTGGTGGCATTGATCATTCGCTTCTCGGTGTTGGCGTAATCGGTAATCTCCGCCGCCGTGATCGGTTTGCCATTGACAGTGACCGCGACGGGATCCTTCGGGTCGGGCTTGACCAGCGGCAGGATGCCGAGGAAGCGCTGCTGCCAGCTGAGATTCGCTTGTCCGCGCTGTGCGAGGGCGCGGGTGCCGCTTGCAAGCGTCGCCGCGATTGTCAGAATCAACAAAGCAAGGGCAAGTCGGCGCATGCGCATCTCAGGACTCCCAATCAGCCTCGGCGCGAGGCGTTTCATCGGTATGCATCCACACTTTATACGCGCGCATCGCTCGGCGTCAGGCGGGATTTTTCGCGCGGCGGACGGAGAATCGCGATGGCGCAACTGCGCAGGGTAAGCCTCGGCTTCGCGATCGCCGCGAGCATCATCGCGTTTATTTCGGGTGTGATTCTGTTTTTCGTGATCGAACCGCCGTTCCTCGCGTCGATTTTTCTCGCGTCAGCCTCGAGCGCGATCGCGTGTTTCGTGCTGGCGGGCATCGTCGGCTACTTCGAAGTCTGATCGAGCGCAGCGCCGCGCGGCACCGCGGCGATAGAGTAGGGTGTGCGGCAGGGCGGACCGGGCGCGAAGAAGTGATCGATCCTTGGCGATCGCGCCGACATGAAAATCATGCTCGACGATCGGGTCCCGTAGCCGTCCATGTGCAGGCAGAGCGCGTTGGACCGGCCGCTCGGCGAATCGAGTTGGGTATTGTGATCGGCTAGTCGAGTTGCGAGATCGGTGCGGCGCGCGACGGGATCGCGCACGAAGTCAGCGTCGTCGCCGAGCCGCGCGAACTTGGCATACGAGGCGCTGATTTTTGGACATTCGAAATCATTCACGTTGAGATTCGACAGCAGATGCAACCCCGGCGTCAGCTCGACCACCTCGATCGAGCCATCGCGATTGTAGGCGACGAAGGCCTGCTCGCGTGACACGATGAGCAGGTTGAAGGGATTGTAGTCGGCGCCGCGTTGCTGCGATGCGTAGCGGGCCGCGTCGGCGGCGCTTTGATGGCGCAGTGCGTCGAGGCAGAGCTGGCCGCGCGATCGCGCATTTGGATTGCCGCCATTTTCACTGCGGCGGTTCAACAAGCCTGCGACCAGACCGTGTTGGTTGATGCCGAGCCAGGTGCCGCCCGCCTTGAGATCCTTGCCGCCGACGACGTGCGGATGCTCGAGCAGCGTCGCCGGATCGGTCGCCGGGCGGTCGAGGAACTCGTCGCGATTGGCGGCAATCACGACCGGGCAATCGGCGGCAACCTTGTAGTAAATCGCAAGCGTGCACATCACATCAAAATTGCAGTCTGAAGGCATCTCGCACAAGGGGCTTAGGGCGGCGATTTTGTTAGACTCGATCGCGTGAGAGCGGGCGAACGATTCGACGTGATCGTAGTCGGCGCCGGCGTGGTCGGAAGCTCGATCGCGATGGCGCTCGCGGAGCGATCGATCCGCACGCTGGCGGTCGATATCGATCTAAGCGGGCGGCTCAGCTCGAGCGAGAAAAATGCGGGCGGCGTGCGCGCGACGTGGTGGCAGCGCGTCAATATCCTGCTCTGCCGCGCGTCGATCGAGTACTACGAACGCTTTCGCGACGAGCTCGGCTTTCGGCAGAAGGGCTATCTCTGGCTGTACAACGATGAGACCTACGCGAGCGCGCTCGAGCACATTCCGTTGCAGCGCGAACTCGGGCAGGCGATCGAAGCGCTCACTCCAGCGCAAGTGAATCGGCAGGTTCCTGAAATCGACAAGCTCGATGGAATCGCGGGCGCGACGTTCTCGCCGAACGACGGTTTGATCAATCCGAATTTGTTGAAGGAGCATTACCGCGCTCGCGCGCTAAAGCTGGGAGCGCAATTCCTCGATCGCGCGTACGTGGTTGCGATCGAGACCGGCGCGAGCGGCGTGCGGCTTGAAGCATGGCAATCCGACGAGCCGCTCACCGACGCGGGCCTGGTCAGGATGATGACGCAGGACGGGCCGGGCGAGGCCGAGACGGGACGGATGATCGATCTCAGTGCGGATTCGATCGTGGTCGCGGGCGGTGCATGGTCGCCGGCGGCGATGAAGTTGCTCGGGATTCGCAACTGGACCGAGCCGGTGCGTCGCCAGATTTGCCTGGTCGATAATCGGGTGACGAATCTTGGCGCGTACGGAATGATCGTCGATACGTCGGGCGTGTATTTTCACAATGAGGGCGCGCATATCCTGGCGGGCTATTCACCGCCCGACGAGCCGCCCGGCTATCACTTCAATTATGACGGCGAGCCGTTTTTCGAGAACGAAATTTGGCCGCGGTTGTACGCGCGCATGAGTTGCATGGAGCGCCTGCGCCACGTGACGGGGTGGGCCGGGCTGTACGAAGTGAGTCCGGATCGCAGTGCGATAATTGGGCGCGCGGCGAAGCGCGTTTACGAAGCGCATTCGTTCAGCGGACGCGGCGTGATGCAATCCTACGGTACGGGGCAAGCGCTCGCGGACTTGATCGCGGATGGAAAATACGGCGCGCTCGACGCGAGCGATTTGTCGCGCGATCGATTCGATCGCGGCGCGCAGGTGTGGGAAGAACTGCACATCTGAGGAGGGGAAAGAGAAGAAGATAAGAGTCCGAAACCCCTCACGGGTTTCGGGCTTCCTGGGGCGACGCGACGCCGACTTCGGGCCGCAGGGCCGAATCGCAATAAGATAGGATGCGCGCTACGCGCTGTTAGTAAAGGACGAAAACGGGCTTTTAAAATGAAGCCGACCGCGCCGCCACTCCGATCAAGATAACGGAGTGACGCTGGGTGCGGAGACCGGGCGCGACTTTCCGTCCCTCTCCCGTAACGTAACGGGAGAGGTATCTAGAATGCGGCGATCCTTCGGCGTGGAGCACCTATTCGCGGAATCACAGAAAAGAAACGGCGGTGTTCAGCCGCTGCGGCGGCGGAGAGCGGAAATCGGCGTCACGCTCGACGGCCGCTCGGCGGAGATCGAACGGGAACCGTTCACGGATTGCTCAATTCTGGAAGCGTCGTTCAAGAGTTTGCGATCGTCGTCATCCGACGGTAGATGCGTGCCTGGGCACGGCTCGATCAACCACCGCGCGGTGACTTCGTCGGCGAGCCGCTCGAAATGAAAAATCGCGGCGTGCGCGGCGTAGCGCTCGTCGCACCAGAGATCGTCCACGAAGTTGCGGCCGCATCGGATGCAATAACGCTGCATCTGCGGCTTGCCGGGTTGGATTTCGAGCCGCCGATTGTACCACTCGTGGGTATTCCAAGGATCGGGTTTTGCTTCCATAAGCAGCCTTGAGCGACCACTTCATTACGGGACGCCGATGCTCCTACTAAGCCGGACGTACGTCAATATGCGGCAAGGAATTGGGTTTTAAAATTTCGGTAACCGGATCTCCCACTGACCAGGTCACTGAACTCGGTCGCTCGGTGGATATACGTTTGTGGCGGCGAATGGTTTCCTCCCATCAACCAGCCATGATATTTGATTTCATCCGCGCTGGGCTTGCGCCTTCAGCCTCAGCCGTCGAGGAGGATTGATGTTTTCATCGATCGAGGACGTAATCGAGCGTTTCGCCAAGGGCAATTATATCGCGAGCCGGCGAATCGCGACTGTCATCTACCTGGCCACCGAACTGCAGAAGCCAGTGCTGGTCGAAGGGCCGGCGGGCGTGGGCAAAACCGATCTCGCGAAAGTGCTCGCGTCGTCGCTCGGCTTCGACATGATCCGCCTGCAGTGCTACGAGGGCCTGGATGAAGGCAAGGCGCTCTACGAATGGGAGTACGCCAAGCAATTGCTCTACACCCAGATTCTGAAAGACAAGATCAGCGAAGTGCTGGTCGGCGCCAAGAGTCTCACCGAGGCCGTCGATCGGATCGCGGCACAGGACGAAGTATTTTTCTCGGAGCGATTCGTGTTGCCCCGGCCGCTCTTAAAGGCAATCTCGAGCGAGCAGAGGTCGGTGCTGCTGATCGACGAGATCGACAAGGCGGATGCAGAATTCGAGGCATTTCTGCTCGAGCTGTTATCGGACTTCCAGGTGACGGTGCCCGAGCTCGGCACGCTCAAAGCCAAGCACATCCCGCTGGTGATCCTGACCTCGAACAACGCGCGCGAAATGTCGGACGCGCTCAAGCGTCGATGCCTGCATTTGTACATCGATTTTCCCGATCGCGCGCAGGAACTCGCGATCGTCAAGCTCAAGGTGCCGGAGGCGGCGGCCAAGCTCGCGGAAGAAGTCGTCACGGTGGTGCAATCGCTGCGCAAGCTCGATCTCAAAAAGTTGCCGGGTATCAGCGAAACCCTCGATTGGGTGAAGGCGCTGACGCTGCTCAACGTCGAGAGTCTCGATCAGGAACTGGTGAACGAGACACTGGACACGATCGTCAAATACGAGGGCGACGTCCGCAAGGCGCAGGAAGAATTGAAGGACTACGTGCGTCGGGCGCGTGCGCGTCGCGGCACCGAGACTGGCAGCGACAAGGACCTGTTGAACTAGCGGCTGGCTGGCTGCAATTCGGCGGCGGCTGATGCGCGGCGACGGCCTGGGCGGTATATCGATGCAAGAAAAATTGGTCGAATTTGCGCATCTGTTGCGCGAGAACGGCGTGCGGGTCTCGCTGGCTGAGACGCTCGACGCGTTCAGCGCCTCGCAGGTGACCGGGCTCGGCGAGCGCGACGCGTTTCGCGCGGCGTTGCGGACCACGATGGTCAAACGATCGACCGAACTGCCGGTGTTCGAAGAGCTGTTCGATATTTATTTCTCCGGGCTCGGCGAGATCATCAAGCAGGCGAGTCAGGCGGTGCAGAACGCGCTCTCGATGTCGGATCAGGAATTCCAGAAATTCCTCGATGAAGTCACCGAGATGCTGAAGAAAGAGGGGAAAAACCTCTCGGAAATGGCGAAGCAACTGCTGCGCAACAATTCGGGAGAACTCGAGCGCAAGATCAATGAAGCGGCGCGCGCGGTGAAACTCTCGGGAATCGAGCGCACGATCGAGGAAAATTATTTTGCGCGCGCGCTCGCGCGTCAGCTCGGGCTCGACAAGATCGAAGCGGAAATTAAAAATCTGCGCGAACAGCTCGAGAAGATGGACGTCAGCTCGGAGCTGAAAGCCAAGCTCGAAGAATATCTCGAGCGGCGCTTAAAAGCGCTCGAAGACATCATCCGCAGGTTCGTCCGGATGGAGCGCGAAAAACGCGACATCAAGCAGAAAGACGATCAGAAGCTCAATCAGATCGGCGAGAAGAGCTTCTATTACCTGACGGAAGAAGAGCTCAAGAAAATGAACGAGGCGGTAACGCGCCTCGCGCAGCGGCTCAAGAATGTGATCACGGTGCGGCGCAAGCGCGCGAAGAAAGGCCGCTTCGATATCAAGCGCACGCTCCGGCAGAATATGGACTGCGGCGGAGTTCCGTTCAAGCTGCGCTTTGAAAAGCGCAAACGCGAAAAGCCGCAAGTCGTGATCCTGTGCGACGTATCGGATTCGGTGCGCAACGCCTCGCGCTTCATGCTGCAGTTCGTGTACTCGTTGCAGGATCTGTATTCGCGGGTGCGGAGCTTCATCTTCGTCGCGGATATCGGCGAGGTGACGGATCATTTCCGCAACAACGATTCGAAGGAGGCGCTGGACGTCGCGCTGAAGGGCGATATCATCAACGTTTACGCGCATTCGAATTTCGGTTACGCGTTCCGCAGTTTCGTTTCGGATCATATCGGCGCGGTCAACAAGCGCACCACCGTGATCGTGCTGGGCGACGCGCGCAACAACTATAATCTGCCTCACGATTGGTGCCTGCGTGAAATCCAGCAGCGCGCCAAGAAGGTAATCTGGCTCAATCCGGAGAGCCGCAACACCTGGGGCTTTGGCGATAGCGAGATGGATCGTTACGCGCCGCACTGCGACGTGGTGGAAGAGTGCCGCAATCTCAACCAGCTTTATCGGGTTATCGATCGCTTGGTCACAGGCTGAGGGAGCGGTTCGCCGCCGCTTGCGGGCGTGTTCGGTTGACCATCGCGCAGCTTTGGTCCAAGATATTTTCATCCGGCGCTGCACAGGATTTAAGCACTGCGGCTGCCTGCTCGAGGCGGAGTACAGAGAGCTTGTCTATGTCTGCTCACAGGGAAGATTTCATTTTGATGATGGTCGGTGGAATCACGATCGACCCGTCCACCAAGATGCCGATCGTGGTGCTGAAGGATCCTGACAATAAGCTCAATCTGCCGATCTGGATTGGTCCGCTGGAAGCCACCGCGATGGCGACCGAGCTCGAAGGAATCAAGCCGCAGCGTCCGATGACGCACGACCTGCTGCGCAATCTACTGACGGAGTTTGGCGCGACGGTTGAAGCGGCGGAGATCACCGAGCTGCGCGACAATACCTACTTCGCGCGAATCCAGTTGAAATCGCGCGAGGGCAGGGCGTTCGAGCTCGATTCGCGGCCGAGCGACGCGATAGCACTTGCATTGCGCACCAAGTCGCCAATCTACGTCGCGAAGCAAGTGCTCGAGGCGTCGAGCGAGCTGCACGAATCGCAGGGCGAGCCGCAGCAGCAGGCCTCCGAGCAGAATCTCGCCGGCGTGTCGCGCGACAAGTGGTCCGAAATTCTCGAACGGATGGCGCCCGAAGATTTCAAGTACAAGATGTGAGCGCGTAGCGCTCGCCGCTGACTCATTCGATCCTGGCCCGGGCGGCGCCCGCCGGAGCATCTGATGCCGCCGACTACTCATCGCCGAAAAACCACCCAGCGAAAAATCACCCAGAAGGAACTCAAGCAGCCCGACGAGTTCACGACGCTCGCCGAGAGCGTGCAGAATTTCATTCTCGGCAATCTCAACCAGGTCTTCATCTCGCTCGGAATCGTCGCTGCGATCGGCGCCGTCGTCATCGCGGTCTATTACTACGAGCAGCATCGCGACGCCGTCGCTTCGACGCAGTTCTACACCGCGCTGACGCAGTTGAAAGGCGGGCAATACAAAGCGGCCGAAGCGCAATTCAAAAAGCTCGCGGACGAAGAGCCGGGGCGCCGCCTCGGACGTCTCGCGCGATTCTACACCGCGAGCGCGTACCTCGGTGACGGCGATCTGCCGCGTGCGCGCGATACGCTCGTCGCGTTTCTCGCCGAGGAGCGCGACCCGCTGTTCACCGGCCTCGCGCTCACCAATCTCGCCGTCGTTTACGAGCGGATGGGCGATTGGAAGAAAGCCGGCGGCGCTTATCGACAGGCCGCCGGGATCGACGGACCCGAGCAGATGCGCTCGCAACTCGGCGTCGCCCGGATGCTCGCGAAGATGGGCGACAAGCAGGATGCGATTACGGCTTACCGCGGCTTCCTGATGGCGCATCCGTATGCGCAACAGCGCGAGGATGTGCTCGCGTCGCTCGCGCTGCTGGGCGCTCCCGCAGTTCCACCGCCTCCCGCGATCGCGACGACTAAATGAAGAGATTCCCTCGAATACACTCCGTTCCGCCTCGGGGGACTAATCGATAGCGATTCGGCCCTCCGGCCCGAATCGGCTCCGCGTCGCTCGCGCGTCGCGAAAGCTCCGCCTAAGGAGATTCCCTCGAATACTCTGCGTTCCGCCTCGAGGCCCGCGGCCCCAGGCGCAAGCAGCACTTTGAATTCTCTATTTTTTTCCACTACTAACAGCGCGTAGCGCGCATCTTTCTACTCGACGATTCGAGCGCGCAGCCGGCTACACGTTTTTTGCCCCAGGAAGCGCGAAACCCGTGAGGGGTTTCGCATTCTGCTCTTTCCGAGCGCCGACTCGCGCTCTCCTGATCCTCCGGCTACTTCCCCGCGCTCGTTTTCGCCGCCAGTTCCGAATCAATCACGAAATCCACGATCTTGTTGTCGGGCAATCCCACCACCGGGATGCCGTTGATCAAAAACGTCGGCGTCGAACTCACCTTGACCAGCGCGCCGTCGATTTGATCCTGCTGGATGCGCTCGGCGGTCTGCTTGCTGTCCATGCACGCCTTCAACGAAGCGTCGTCGAGCTTCTGGCTGCCCACGATCTTGTCGACGTGATCCTGAACATTCTGCGCGGTGATCGATCCCTGGTTGGTGTAGAAGTAGCGCGCGAACTGCCAGAAGGCCTCGGGATTCTGCAAGCGGGCGCATTCGGCGGCGGCCGCGGCCTTCATCGCCCACGGATGCACATTCAGCGGATAATTCTTATACACGACCTTTATCTTTCCCTTGTAGTTGGTGCTGGCGATCGTCTCGAGCACGCTGAATGCGTGCGCGCAGTACGGGCACTCGAAGTCGGCGAACTCGACGATGGTCACGGGCGCGTCCGCAGGCCCCAGCGTCGGGCGATCGTCGAGATGAATCTGGCTCATACTCATGCGTCCCCACGGCTCGCCGCTCATGTCGATATAAGTGCCGATAATGCCCTTGGTCTCGGCCTTGTCGGAGAAGAGGATGGTGCTGATGCTCTGGCCCTTGTCGTTGCTGACGGTAAGCGGGCGCGCGTAGATGCCCTTGATCGGCGTCTCGCTGACGGGCCCCAGCTTGATCAGGTCGGGATTCGGAATCTTAAAGTGTTTCTGGAGGAATGCGATGAGCGCCGGATCCCTGGTGCCGGCGGTCGCTGCGGGACTCGGCGCTGGACTCGCGGCACGAGCATCCCAGGGCATCGTGACGATGCCGACCACAATCACGATCACGCTCGATGCGATCAAACGACGGCTACGAATCAGCAGATTAGGGGTGCGCATAAGTCCTTGATGATACGGATCGCAAAATGGGTCCGCCAGCGCCGCATGCTATTTATCGTTGGGGTGAGGGGTCTGAGTCATCGTAAAGACGAGGCTTTAACCGCAGATTCCGCCGATTACACAGATTGCGAGCCGAGCAATTTGTCCTTCACCTTGCGCTTATACAAGTTCGCATAAGAAGTATTATGTCAACTAGCCGGGTAGTGGGCGGTTTGGATTTCAAGGTATGAGCGCCGCGATTTCTTCGGTCGTCCAGACGTGATCCGCAACCCCTGCTTTCATCGCGGGCGTCGTCTTTAGCGTCTGATGGACGCGAGCAAAATTGTAGTACATGTAGAACAAAGAGACCGCATGCTTGTGGTTTTCGATCTTCTTTGAGAATGCGTTGGTCAAGCGCGTGAAGCGCCGCATTCCCATCCTCATGCTGAGATTCTGGCGTTCAACGTAACTCGTGCTGATATGGTCGGGATCGGGCGCGCCAGTGATAACCCTGCGCTCCGCCCCGATGCAGACCGGCGGACTGTAGCGCGTCTCGCTCTCTTGGACTGCCCCGTATTTCTTGACCAGCATGCCGTAGTCAATATCGTTCTCGAACGCGAGATAGACCGCGTACAGATAAGCGTGATGCCCGTCGGTCGTTAGCTGGACGCGATGGTTCAGGCGGCTCGCAACATCCTGCATGAACGTGTGCGCGGCTCGGGAATCGCGCCGAATTGGCGAAATGGGCAAAGCGTTTTCCTGATGAATTTTATCGGCAAATGTTCAGGCTGAAAGGATGGAAGTACGATCCCGCAAGCTCAAGGCGTCCGATTCAGATGGCACAGATGACGGTCGATCTTGTGTTCGATCGTATAGGCCCCGGCATAACGACAGAACTCCGAGAGCGTCGTACTGAAATTCGCGAGACCACTGGACGGTCTGGATATTTGCATCAAGTTATGACGCCTGATGTCGGACATCCGGCACTTCAACACCACTTGTCCGGTATCAGTTTCCTTGCGAAGGCTTTTCCAGATGGAGCGTACGAAGCCTTCCATCAAGCGATGGATCGTGTGGCGCCAAGGAACAATAGGACTCTGCCGCTACCGTTCCCTGATTCGTCTATTCCGGATGCCAACGGGCTTGGGCCGCCTTCTTCGCGATAGCCTTGCGCCGTTTTACGGACAGTTTTTCGGCGCGCGCCTTCCCGCCCTTCGACGCCCCGAGCGCGGAGAGCGCCTGTGCATGCGGGTTCTTGCCCTCTGCCGGCTTTAGGACTTCGCCGATGACGGTTTCCACAGTGCCTAGCGCCTGTTGAACGAAATCGGCTCTCTTGCCGCCTCTGCTTGCTCGGGTAGGCATGGGGAGAGTATGACTCTAAACCATGCGAGCCGTCAAACTGCGCCCTTGGATACGGAGATTAAAGCGCCTGCGAATCGAATGGTTGAGCACTGTCGCCTCGGTCGTTATTGCCGCTTGCTCAATGGTAATCGCTCTTTGCTCGTTGACTTTCACGATTCATGAGAGACGCGTCGCGCGACAGCACGATAAGCTCTCTGTTCAACCCCATCTATTCATGTCGTTTTACTACGATACAACCGGAGTAGGTTGGCGAACAATCAATGACGGCGTAGGTCCCGCTCGACTTCGTGGGTTCAAGTTATTGGTCGATGGAGTATCCCAAAAAGCGTCAGACCCATTTCCCGACGCAATATCTAATCCCTTAAAAATACCAAAGACGGGTGCTGAGTTTCTAAACCCCGCCGTGGATACCGTCCTCCAGGCCGGTGGGATGGTTCAATCCGTCTGGTTTCACTGGGGTTCTGGCGCAGAAGCTATAAAAGCAAACGCTTCCAGGATCGGTTTTGAAGTTTGTTACTGTTCGATCTACGACGAATGTTGGCTTTTCAGTTCCGCAAACCTTCACGGGAAGCGAGACGACACTTGCAGCACATTCAAAAACGAATCTCGTAGTTGGTGGTGGGACGGCTAGGTTATCTGCACGTAATTATCAACAGTGTCGTTGCGACTACTAGTGGCCTGTAACAGTGACATTGGTATCGGGTTAGTGTATCGTAAGGGATGCTTGATGGAGAGCTTGGATTGGCCCCGAGGGAGCGCAAGGAACTGAGGGATAGAGTGCGCTCGCGCACCCTGCCAGCCGAGGATGTG